>JAFRVI010000033.1 GCA_017438525.1 Clostridia bacterium | reverse complement strand
GCCTCTTCGACGTCATAGAGATCCTCGTCCATAGCTTCTGCGTACTCGTTGAGGTCAAAGATGTCGTCCTTGACTTCTTCGATGTCCTCGGCGATGGTGTCGAGCGCGTCTATGATGGCCGCGAAGACCTTCGCTTCCTTGCTTTCCTTATCGAGATCGAGGCCTTCGATAAGTCCTTTGATATAAGCAATCTTTTCCTGAGAAGACATAATTATAACTCCTTTATTTTCAAGTATTGTAACCCTATAAAATCGAATCGTCAACCCTGGACGCGCTGCAGATATTCGCTCGTTCTGGTATCGATTTTGATCACGTCGCCCTCGTTGATGAACAGCGGGACCTTGATCGCCGCGCCGGTTTCGAGCGTAGCGGGCTTGGTGACGTTGGTGGCGGTGTCGCCCTTGACGCCGGGCTCTGTCTCGGTGACTTCGAGCTCAACGAACAGCGGCGGCTCGACGGAGAAAACGTTGCCCTTGTAGGAAACGATCTTGCAGACCATATTCTCCTTGACGAACTTGAAGTTGTCAGAGAGTATATTCTTGCTGATCGGAACCTGCTCATAGGTCTCGCCGTCCATGAAGTAGTAAAGGTCGCCGTCGTTGTAAAGATATTCCATATCCTTGCGCTCGACGTAGGCGTTTTCAAATTTCTCCGTGGGGTTGAAGCTGCGCTCGGTGACGGCGCCGGTGATGACGTTCTTCATCTTCGTGCGCACGAAAGCAGCGCCCTTGCCGGGCTTAACGTGCTGGAACTCAACGACCTGCATTACGTCGCCGTCCAGTTCAAAGGTTACGCCGTTTCTGAAATCTCCTGCTGAAAGCATTTGCATTCCTCCATAATCAGTATATTTTTATTTTAAGACATAAACTCGATAATTGCAAGATAATTTTTACATTATTTTGCTAATTAACGATTATTACAGCTCGTCAACGAGTTTTGCGACAAAACGGAGAATGTGAAGCGCGTCGGAAACAGTCACTTCACCGTCGCAGTCGACGTCGGCAACGATAAGCGCGTCGCCTTCGGGCTGATCCGCAAGACCAACGGCAACACGAAGCGCGGCAAGCGCGTCCGCTACGGTCACTTCGCCGTCTCCGTCAAGGTCTCCTTTGATTATCGAATCCTGATAAAGCTGCTCGACGGTTTCATAAGCTGCCGCGAGTTTTCCCGCGTCCGGAACGTAAGCGTCAAGGAACGTTTCGCTCTCGGCGTCGCACATCTTTTTGAGCGCGAGGACCTCTTCCCTGTCCTCAAGCGTCAGCGTTTCGGGAAGCGCGTTTATGCGGTTATTGATCTTAGTGTAGTAGGAAGTCTTGACTATGCTGTAGCCATCTGTTTCATTGCCGTAATGCGAATACTGGCCGATCCTCGAAATCACGCCTGTCGACTTGTTGAAAGCCCAGCCCTTGAACTTCAGCTTGCCCCCGTCGATCTCAAAGGTGTTATAAGTCGGCATATTGGGCTGAGCGGCACAGGCAACGGAAATAAGCGTCAGAAAGTTCGCGGGGTTCGGATTGTGATACTTACTGCCCGTCAGCGAGCCGCCGTTGCAGTAGGTCGTTCCCTGCGGATCCACGATGTAGGTATCTCCGGTGACGATATCGGTTATCGTCGTCGTGTTGCCGGGGGAAACATTTCTGCCGCCTTCCATAGAGCTCGTGCGGAGCCAGATGTGATCGTGCCCCTGCATCATGAAGTCTACTCCGTATTCGTCTATTATCGGCACGAGGATAGAACGGATTTCGACAGTTTCCGCCTCGTTTGTATGCACCGGATACGAATACATACCCTGGTGCTCGATTATAAATTTGAAGTCAGCGTCCTTGTGCTCTTCAAGGTCTCTTATGAGCCACGCGTATTCCTTATCGCGCATCGCCCTTCTGTTATTTGCCTCGGCTATATTGCCGTTAAGGATAATGAAGTGAGCGTTGCCGTAGTCAAACGAACAGTAACTTCCCCGTTCGCCGGTATCGGGGTCCGAAAGGAAGTGATTCGCAAGCCACATATCCCACCCCCAGCTGTCATGGTTGCCCATCGTCGGCGCAAGCGTCGAAGATCGGTAGAACGTCTGGTTTTTGTCATAGTACCAATCCCAGCAAGACTCATAGTTGCCGTGGTCGCTTTCGTCACCGCACACGACCATAAACTCCGCGCCGGTGGTGCGTTTCGCTTCATTAAAAGAATAACCGACCTGCCTGTACTGTCCGAACACCTTTTCGATCTGCGCTTCATCGGTGCTGTCGGTGTAAGACTGCGGATCTCCGCTCATCATGAACGAAAAGTGCGCGTCGCCGTCATCGGTACGCAAATAGCACGGTGAAGACCAAACACTATTCCCGTCGCCGTAACGGTACCAGTATTCAGTATCGGGCTCGAGGTCGTCGACGGTGACGTAGAAGCCGTAGGGTTTCTCGGCGTTCTTTATCCTGTCTTTTTTGCCGGTATAGGTTCTCGCATTGGTGAAATCGGGGTCGAGCTTGCCGTAAGGCACGACCTGAACCACAGCGGCAGCGAGGTCGTTTTTGGAAACCCAGCTCATGTTGCGCGTCGTGCAGGCGTCGCCGTTAAAGTTAACGTTGAAGTGAGCAAGCTGAGACTGCGCGGTGTTTTCAGAGCTGAACGGGAATATCATCGAATATCCGTATCCGGCGTCGGTCTCCGTCTTCACGCAGAAGCACATTCCGGGAACAACTTCGCCTTTATAATTCAAGGAAGCGTTGCCGGGCTTAGTCCGCGTTTTTGTAGTGCCGTACTGCGTGCTTTCGTCTACTTGCCCCACTGTTGCGTGACGTGTATAAATCCACTTATAAGCTGCGTCGGTCGGCAGAACGACTCTGTACCTGACGATGCCGTTCTCAGAATACTCAGCCGCGTTTATTTCCGCACATACCGATACCGAGCCGGCAGGGACACCCGTGCCGCTCACGACTCCGCATTCATCCATTTTAATATACTTATTCTCGGCAGGGCTCCATACTTGGAGTATTATCGAACCATTGGTATCCGTATCGTGGAGTTTGCCGTCATATCCTATGATGATGTTGCCAACGATACCCGAAACATCAGCTTCAAACGCCTGATAAGGATTCAAAGAGCGGTCATTCGTCCATGTAACGTAATAATCTCCGTCGGTGCCGGTCAGATGCGTTTCGGAAGGATCGGACTTTACGTTGTCTACGTCTCCGCCGTAGTAGGAAGAGAAACCGTAAACGTCAAGTCCGGTCGCCGCGAAAAAACTCACCTCCGTTGATACGTCTTTTTCGCAGTCGATATATGCTTGAATGAATGTAACAGAAGACGACATGAGCGCCTTGCCGTTAACGACCCTGACAAGCGCATCTGCGGAAGCGCTCATCGTGAAGCGTGTGAATCCGATTCCGGCAAACATAGCCAGGCATAGAACGATTGACAATGCTCTCATAGCACTTTTCTTTACACTCATTAGAATCACTCCTTTATGCGCATATTTGTTTCCATAATTATAACATACGCGCTGCGTCTTGTCAATCAAATACAATAACAAAGAGCGAAAATCGAGTCTTCTACCGCAAGATATTGGAAAATTTTCTGAAAATAATCGCTTATTTTGTAAAAAACACTCTTTACATTTCTATAACATAGAATTATAATAGTCAATATATAAGGCAGATTGTAAAAAGGACATTCTGCCAACTCCGGCAAAGGATGGTAAAACCTATGAGTGAAATCAAACCTATTTTTCTTCCCGATCTGGGAACCTTCAGCGCCGACGCGGGTCTCATCAGAATGGAACAGACCAGCGACGGACGCTACACCCGCGGCGTCAACGGCGTCGAGGAGATCGCCGCGACCGGCGACCGCAAGGTCGAGTTCGTTTCCTTCGGAAACCAGACTCTCGCCTGCGTCAAATCCGCGATCGCGTTCCCGGTCTATTATCCCGTTTACCCCGTATCCATCGAGCGCCCGCTGAAAGCGGTCCTTATGGACCTCGACGGAACCTCCGTCCGCAGCGAGGAGTTCTGGATCTGGATCATACAGCTTTCCGTCGCGAGTCTGCTCGGCAATCCGAAGTTCGAGCTCGAGGAGGCGGACCTCCCCTACGTTTCCGGCCACAGCGTTTCGGAACATCTGAAGTACTGCATCAACAAGTACTGCCCCGACAAGAAGCTCGAGGACGCGAGAAACTTCTACTTCGAGCATACTCACAGAGAGATGCAGGAGATCATGGAAGGCCGCGGCAGAGAAAACGCATTCGTCCCCACCCCCGGGCTCAAGGATTTCCTCTACGAGCTGAAGGATATGGGCGTCAAGATCGGCCTCGTAACCTCCGGCCTCTACGAAAAAGCGTGGCCCGAGATCCTCTCTGCGTTCAAGACGCTGAAGATGGGCGATCCGAAGGATTTCTACGACGCGATAATTTCCGCCGGCTTCCCGCTCCGCAAAGGCAGCGTCGGAACGCTCGGCGAGCTTTCGCCGAAGCCGCATCCGTGGCTCTACTCCGAGACCTGCGTCGTCGGTCTTAACATCCCCTTCGCCGAGCGCGCTCACGTCGTCGGCATCGAGGACAGCGGCGCCGGCGCCTGCTCCATCCGGCTCGCGAGCTACGCCACCATCGGCATTTCCGGAGGCAACATCGAATCCAGCGGCACTAAAGCGCTCTGCTCGCACTACACCGATTCCTTCGCCGAAATAATGAATATAATCAAAGGATAAGGAGAAACGAACATGGACAAGAATCAGAAGATCCAGTGCCACTTTATCCCCAACACCCATTGGGACAGAGAATGGCGCTACTCCGCCAGACGCACCCAGTTCATGCTGGGCCAGATGCTCGACCTGCTTTTCGACATCCTTGACAAGAATCCCGACTACAAGCACTTCCACCTCGACTCGCAGACGATGCCCGTCCAGGATTACCTCGAGGTATATCCGGAGAAGAAGGAAAGATTCCAGAAGTACGTCCGCGAAGGCCGCATAGCCATCGGCCCGTGGTTCTGCCTGCCGGACGAGTTCTGCGTCGGCGGCGAATCCCTTATCCGCAACCTGCTGCTCGGCCATAAGATCGGCAAGGAGATGGGCGCGGTCAGCAAGACCGGCTACTCCCCCTTCGGCTGGGGCCAGATCTCGCAGATGCCGCAGATCTACAGCGGCTTCGGGATCCGCTTCGCCTCCTTCTACCGCGGACTCAACCCCTACGTCGCGCCGAAGTCCGAATTCTTCTGGGAAGGCGCCGACGGCACGCGCATCTACGCCTCCCGTCTCGCCACCCGCCCGCGCTATAACGTCTGGTACGTCGTCCACCGCCCGGTGTACTTCAACGTAGACGACGTAAACAACCGCGTCTTCAAGTGGGACAGCACCAACGGCGTCTTCAAGTTCATCGACTCCGAGCGTCACCCGATGGATATGCAGTATACCCATCCTTTCTATAAATACTTCACCGAGAGAGTCGAGGAAGCCGGAAAGAACGCCCTTAAAGAGCAGGACGGCGAATGGACGACCAACCACCGCTTCTGGTCCGAGAGCCACGACTCCTCCTTCCCGGACGCCCGCGAAGTCAGGATGGTCAAGGACCTCAACGACAAGCTCCCCGAATGCGACGTTTTCTTCTCCTCCCTCAAGGAGTTCGAGGACGCGGTCATCGAGAACTTCGATCCCAAGTCCACGCTCATCAAGGGCGAGATGAGAAGGCCCTCCACCAAGGGCAGCGTTTCGCCGCTGATGGGCTGGGTCTGCTCCGCGAGAATGTATATCAAGCAGTCAAACTTCCGCACCGAGCGCGACTTAACCAACTACGCCGAGCCGCTCGCGGTCTTCGCCGCGCTCTGCGGAGCCGCGTATCCGAAGAACTTCATCGCGCTGGCTTATAACTACCTGCTCCAGAATCACGGACACGACAGCATCGGCGCCTGCAGCCGCGACGTCGTCGCGGACGACGTCATGGCGCGCTTCAAGCAGTCCCGCGAGATCAGCAGCTGCGTCTATGAGCGCGCGTTCATCGACGTCGCCGGCGACATCAAGCTCGAGGGCTTCTCCGAGGACGACAGCGCCATCGTCGTCTACAACCCCGCGCCCTTCAAGCGCACCGAGGTCGTTGAAGCGAGAGTCGAGCTGCGCCCCTGGCCGAAGAACGACAAGGGCCAGGCGTTCCACATCTACGACGAGGACGGCAAGGAGCTCGCATATCAGCTCGTTTCCACCAACCGCGCCAACGAGCAGGTCGTCCAGTTTATGCATGACTCGCCCAACGTCATCCCGACCGAGCAATATGAGATCCGCCTTGAAGTCGCCGATATCCCCGCGATGGGCTATAAGACGCTCAAGCTCGTGACCGTCAAGGCCGGCGAGAGAAAGACGACTCCCGAAACGATGCTCACCTCCCCGACCACGATGGAGAATGAATATCTCATCGTTTCGATGAACTCCAACGGCACGTTCAACGTCATCAACAAGGAGAACGGCAGAGAATACAAAAACCTCGGCTTCTTCAAGGATTCCTCCGAGATCGCCAATCCGTGGGAGCACTTCACGGTCGAGCAGGAAGAGGTCTTCACCACCCTCACCGAGACTCCGAAGGTCTCCGTCTATCGCAGCGGCAAGCTTGAAACGGCGTTCCGCGTAACGCTAGACTGGATGCTGCCCGAATCCCGCGGCGAAGGCGACAAGAAGAGAAGCCCGCACCTCGTGCCCGTTTCCATCGACAGCGTCATCACGCTGCATAAGGGCGCCAAGTACGTCGCCATAGAGACCACGGTCAACAACCGCGCCGAGGATCACTACCTGCAGGTCGGCTTCCCCACCGGCATAGTGAGCGACAGCGTCTATGCGCAGGGACAGTTCGATATCGTCAAGCGCCAGACCGCGAAGCTCGACTATTCGCTCTATGACGAGCTGCCGATGACCGAGCATCCTATGAACTCCTTCGTCACGATGCACGACGGCAAGGACGGCGTAGCGCTGCTCAACTTCGGCCTGAAAGCGTACGAAGTCGACGACGCCGACAAGGACCGCACGATGTACCTGACGCTGCTGCGCGCCTTCCCGCTGCGCATCTGCGTCTGCTCGATGCAGGATTACAGCCAGATCGACAAGGGCTCCCAGTGCCTCGGCAAGCACACCTTCAAATACGCCTTCTACCCCTACACCGGCGATTACGAGAAGGCGAAGGTATGGCAGATGTCCGAGCGTTTCACCCTCGATCCTTCGCTCGCGCAGATCGCGCCGAAGGACGGCGGCAAGAACCCGATGACGCACTCCTTCCTCGAGCTGAAGGAAGAGAACCTCAACGTCAGCGCCGTAAAACAGAGCGAGGACGAGGAGGGCTACGTCGTCAGACTCTTCAACTACTCCGACAAGACGATCAAGAACGCCATCCGGCTCAACAAGGGGCGCGCGCCGATCGAAGCGCCGCAGTCCCCCTGCGAGAGAGAGGCGGCGGAGTGGTATCTGCCCCCCTACGACGGCAGGATGTGGAGCAAGTGCAGCGTCGTAACGCTCGAAGAACTTCCCGAATCCGAGCTTGCGATCGGCAAGGACGGCTTCGTCGATTTCGAGATCGCGCCGAAGAAGATCCTCACGCTCAAGTTTGTGAGATAAAACGAAAAGATACGAAAAAAGCCGCTGCTCAATCGAGCAGCGGCTTTTTTGCGGAAGCGAGTATCGTTAATCGGCTTTACCAAAGTATTTATCCAATTCGTAAACTGCCTCATTTTCCCACGTCTGTTCGCTTAACTTAACGCCCGTGAATACGATCTGCCGTTTTTCGGTATCATAAACGTAATATCGCTCGTCCGTCCGGCAAACAATCCCGACGCTATCGCCGAAATATATCTGCTTCAATCCGTCAAACTTCTGCCTGAACACTTCAGAGCCGTCATCAACGGAAACGCCGACGAGTTCTTCTCCCGCCATATAACACGCTGCCTTGCCGTTCGTTGCGAAACAAGACGCGTCAGCGGGAACATCTCCGAGATAGGTGATTTTGCCTTCAGGCACGTCGGCAATATTCGGAAAGCGAATAAGTTTGCAGTCCTTCGTTATCGCAACAAACTCCGTACCAAAGCCGCCGAACTCCCTGATAGGTCTGTCGAGTATTCTTTCGGCAACTTTGGACGAGTTGGTTATCCTGTAAAAATAGTCCAAAATGCCGAAGCCGCCCAGCCATTCTTTCAGAATTTCGCTGCCGTCGTAGATATAATAGCTGTAAGTCCCGCTGTCAACGCTCTGCGGAACAGTCGGATCGAACGGAAGCGCGCTCCCACCCTGCGAAGAGCTTTCGACGGTTTCGCTTTGAGCGTCGCTCGGCTTCGCGCAGGCGGTCAAAAGCGGCACCGCAAGCGCGAAAATAAGGATTATCGCTGTAAGCTTTTTCATTGTCGTTACCTCCGTAAACAGAGTTGTATGTATAATGTCAGAAAGCATTTGTTTCCCATCACAATCGTATTATATCACATAATAAGGAAAAAAACGGTTACAAATTAGTTACAGTTTTGTAACCTTTTTGTTACTTTTAAGGCGTTTTTGTAACTCTTTGTAACTTTTCGCGGCGTTCCTGGTATTATCAAAGCTGTTTTGACGCATAAATACGGCGTTTGTTTTTCCTAATAATTATTTCACTTGAATTATTCGGATACCTGTGGTATAATTCCGGTATCGTTGTGAAAGAGAGTGATACGATTGAGAATTATCATCGTCGGCTGCGGCAAGATCGGCACGGCTATCATTTCCAGTCTCGTCGCCGAAGGACACGACGTCGTCGCTGTCGATATGGATCCAGCCGTCACCGAAAACATCGGCAATATATACGACGTTATTTCCGTCTGCGGAAACGGCACGGACTTCGAGACTCTTACCGAAGCCGGCGTTGAGAAGGCGGAGCTTTTCGTTTCCGTTACGGGCGCAGACGAAACGAATATGCTCAGCTGCTTTTTCGCCCAGCGCATGGGCGCAAAGCACACCATTGCGCGTATCCGCAACCCCGAATACAATGACAAGAGCATGATCTTCGTCCGCCAGCACCTCGGCCTCGCCGCATCGATCAACCCCGACTGGCTCGCCGCGCAGGAAATATTCAGAATACTCAAGCTCCCCGCGGCGGTCAACGTCGAGACCTTCTCCGGCGGCAACCTCGAAATGGTCGAGATGAAACTGAAGGCGGGCTCCCCTCTCGACGGTGTTGCACTCCATGACCTGCGCCGCAAGTTCCCGGCGAAGTTCCTTATCTGCGCCGTCCAGCGCGAAGGCAAGGTCTATATCCCCGACGGCAGCTTCGTTCTGCAGAGCGGCGACAGGATCGGCCTCACCGCGCCGCCCGCCGAAATAATCAAGCTTTTGAAGATGATGGACGTCGTCAGCCGCCAGACGCGAAGCAGTCTTATACTCGGCGCGAGCCGAATCTCTTTCTACCTCGCTAAGCGTCTGCTCTCCGGCGGAAGCAACGTCACGGTCATAGACAAGGACGAAAAACGCTGCCGCGAATTTTCCTCAAAGCTGCCGGCCGCTACGATGATCGTCGGCGACGGCGCCGAGCAGGAGCTTCTCATCGAAGAAGGCATCGACCGCGTCGACGCGTTCCTCGCGCTGACCGGCATGGACGAAGAGAACATACTCATCTCCATTTTCGCCGGCTCGCGCAACGTGCCGAAGGTCATTTCCAAAGTCAACCGCGACGAGCTTTACGCTATGGCGCAGAACCTCGGGCTCGACAGCGTCATCTCGCCTAAACGCATCGTTTCGGATATAGTTTCGCGCTACGCCCGTGCGCTGCAAAACTCCCTCGGCAGCAACGTCGAGACGCTTTACAAACTGATGGACGGCAGCGTCGAGGCGATCGAGTTCAAGGTCGGCGCCGATTTCAGGGGCGTCAAAACCGCGCTCAAGGATCTTAAGCTGAAACCCGGCATCCTCATCGCCGGAATAATTAAAGGACGCAAGGCGATGATCCCCACCGGCGACGATATGATCCTTTCCGGCGACAGAGTCGTAGTTATCGTTTCCGGCAAGAAGCTTTTCGACCTTTCGGACATCCTCGCGTAACAGCGCGGCGGATAATCAGTTTTTATGATCGGAGTACCGTTATGAGCGGAGGGCTATTCAAAAAGAAACCGTCTTCCTTCCAAATCATTATATTCGGGTTTATATGCCTGATCCTCGTCGGGACCGCCCTGCTGACGCTTCCCATGGCGACGAACGGCGAAGGCGGCGCGCGCTTTGAAGACGCGCTCTTCACCTCCACCTCCGCCGCATGCGTCACCGGACTCGTTACTCAGGACACCGCGAGCTTCTGGTCGCCTTTCGGGCAGGCCGTGATCCTCGTGCTGATACAGATAGGCGGACTCGGCGTCATATCCGTCGCCGCGTTTATCGCGATGATTTCCGGCAGGAAGATTTCCCTTCTGCAGCGCAGTATGCTCCAGGACAGCATTTCCGCGCACCAGATAGGCGGCATCGTAAGGATGACGAGCTTCATCTTCAAGACCGCGCTGATATTCGAGGTTGCCGGCGCGCTGGTGCTGCTGCCAAGCTTCTGCACGCAGTACGGCGCCGCGGGTATATGGATGTCGTTCTTCCATTCGATCTCTGCCTTCTGCAACGCCGGTTTCGATATTATGGGAGCGCGGACCGGACAGTTCTCTTCACTGACGTCGTTCGGAAGCAATCCCGGCGTAGTCATCCCTCTGTCGCTGTTGATTATCATAGGCGGCATCGGCTTCCTGACGTGGGACGATATTTACACGCACAAGCATCACTTTAAGAGATACAGAACTCAGACGAAGGTCGTTCTCGTTACCTCTGCCCTGCTGATATTTATCCCCGCCGTGATACTGTTCTTCGGCGAATACGCCGATCATCCGATGGGCGACCGCATTTGTCTGTCGCTTTTCCAGGCGATAACGCCGAGGACCGCGGGCTTCAACACCGCCGACCTTACCGCGCTCACGAGCGCCGGACGTATGCTGATCATCGTACTTATGATCATCGGCGGCTCGCCCGGTTCGACTGCCGGCGGTATGAAAACAACAACGCTCGCGGTACTGTGCTCAAGCTCGGTTTCTGTTATCCGCAGAAAGAAAAGCCCGGAAATGTTCGGCAGGCGCATCGAGGACAGCACGGTCAAAAGCGCCGCCGCGCTGCTGATAATGTATTTGTTCCTCGCGCTTACCGGAGCCGCAGCGATCAGTATTATTGACAGTCTGCCGCTCGGCGCTTGTATTTTTGAAACCGCGTCGGCAATCGGTACGGTCGGCCTGACGCTCGGCATAACCCCCGCGCTCAGTTTTGCGTCGCATATGATCCTTATACTGCTGATGTTCTTCGGTCGTGTGGGCGGATTGACGCTGATGTACGCCGCCGTCAACAGCAAAGGCGGAGACGTTTCGCAGCGTCCGGTCGGAAGGATCAGCGTCGGCTGATCAACAACAAGGAGATGTTATTATGAAATCTATTCTGTTAATAGGCCTCAGCAATTTCGGCCGCCTGGTCGCGAAACAGCTCAGCGAGCTCGGTCACGAGGTGCTCGCTATCGATCGCGACGAGGAGCGCGTGAACGCCGTTCTCCCCTACGTCACCGACGCGCAGATCGGCGACAGCACGAACGAGGTGTTCCTCGAATCTCTCGGCATCAACAACTTCGACGTATGCATCGTGGCTATCGGGAACGATTTCCAAAGCTCCCTCGAAACGACTTCTCTGCTCAAAGAGTTGGGGGGCAAACTCGTCGTTTCCCGCGCGGACAGAGAGGTGCAGGCGAAGTTCCTGCTGCGCAACGGCGCCGACGAAGTCATCAATCCCGAAAAGCAGATCGCCGAATGGGCGGCTATCCGCTACTCCTCAGATCACATCCTCGACTACATACGGCTTGACGAAGAACACGCCATATTCGAAGTCACGGTTCCTAAAGACTGGATCGGCAAATCCGTCGGTCAGATTGATATCCGCAAAAAGTACGGCATAAATATCCTCGCCGTCAAGAATAACGGCGACATGAATCTTTCCGTCACTCCCGAGACGGTCCTCAACGAGCACAAGACAATGCTTGTCCTCGGCGACCGCAAGGCACTCCAGAAGTGCTTCAAAATCTAAACGATAACACGTTTTCCCAAAAGGTGAAAACAATCATGAGGTGCGTTCGGTTATGAATCGCAAAATGGTATTCAATACCCTCGGCAGAATGTCGCTCGCGTGCGCGGCATGTCTTCTGCTCCCCGCAGTCGTTTCATTGATATACGGCGAGCAGAAGTCCATGCAGTCTTTTATCGTCGTTTCGGCGGGTGCTGCGTTGCTCGGCTTTTTGCTGCTTTTGATATTCAAATCGAAAAACCACGTAATCTATGCCAAAGAGGGTTTCGCCATCGCGGCGCTGAGCTGGATAGGAATGTCCGCCATAGGCGCTCTCCCCTTTGTCATAAGCGGCGCCATACCGAACTATGTCAACGCGTTTTTTGAAACGGTCAGCGGATTTACGACCACCGGCGCCTCCATTCTCGAAGACGTCGAAACGCTCTCACACGGAATGCACTTCTGGCGAAGCTTCACCCACTGGCTCGGCGGTATGGGCGTTATAGTGCTCCTCATGGCTGTCGTGCGCAACGTTTCCGACCGCTCGATACATCTGATGCGTGCGGAAATGCCCGGCCCCGCCGTAGGCAAGCTCGTGCCGAAGGCACGCGACACAGCTAAAATACTGTATTATATCTACATAGTGCTCACACTTACCGAGGTCGCATTCCTCTGGGCAGGCGACATGAATCTTTTTGAGGCGCTCGTCCACACGTTCGGCACCGCCGGCACAGGCGGATTCAGCATAAAGAACGCTTCGATCGGCGCATACAGCTCATATTCACAGATTGTCGTAACCGTCTTCATGCTGATGTTCGGTATAAACTTCAACCTCTATTACCTGCTGCTGATGCGCAAACTCCGTGCGGTACTGAAAAGCTCGGAGCTGCAGCTGTATCTTTCTCTCTTTGTCATCGGCGCTGCGATAATCACCTGGAACATCAGCTCGCTGTATGCCACGCTCGGCGAAGCGATCAAGGACTCGACGTTCTCGGTGTCATCGATCATCACCACCACCGGTTATACTACGACAGATATGAACGCGTGGCCTTCACTTTCAAAAGGCATTCTGCTGGTGCTGATGTGTATCGGCAGCTGCGCGGGTTCGACGGCCGGCGGCATTAAAGTCTCGCGAGTCATACTGATTTTTAAGCAGATAACGCGCGAAGTCAGACACATGCTCCATCCGCGTTCCGTAAACGCTATTAAATTTGAGGAAAAAGACGTCGACGAAGCGACGCAGAAGAGCGTAACGATTTACCTCGCGTTTTACGTTTTGTGTCTCATCACGGCATTCCTTCTGATCTCGTGGGAGCGTTTCGGGTTTGAAACGAATCTGACGGCAACGATATCCTGCTTTAACAATATCGGCCCGTTCTTCGGAACGCAGTCCTGTTACGCGAACTACTCGGCGTTCTCGAAGATAGTTCTCTCGGCTATGATGATGCTCGGAAGACTTGAGATATTCCCGTTGATAATCGGACTTTCACCGGCTACGTGGAAAAAATAAGAACGGCACATACGACAAAACACCCTCGGGAATTGAAATCCCCGAGGGTGTTATTATTTATACTCACTTTTGTTTAGCGGTTTCCGCGACCGCGAGAGCGTCGCACCGCTCGTTTTCCGGGTGGCCGTTGTGGCCGCGGATCCAGACGAATTCGACGTCGTGCGTTTCGAGAAGCGGGAGCAGTTTTTGCCAAAGGTCGACGTTCAGTGCCGGTTTCCCGTCCGCTTTGCGCCAATTCTTTGCCTGCCAAGAGTAGACCCATCGCTGCCCGACGGCGTTGGCAACGTACTGCGAATCCGTCGTAAGCGTTACCCTGCACGGTTTTTTCAGCACGGAGAGCGCCTCAATGACTGCGGTCAGCTCCATACGGTTGTTCGTCGTTTCCTTTTCGCCGCCGGCGAGCTCCTTTTCCCTGTCGTTATACCGCAGGACAGCTCCCCATCCGCCCGCGCCCGGATTTCCGGAGCAGGCGCCGTCGGTGAATATTTCAACGTGCGGACGCGTCATTTCCATAGATGCAGTCTTCCCGCGTCGTGCTCGCTTTTAAGCAGTATGACCGACAGCGGCAGCACGAACACGCCGATTATTCCGAAGAGTTTAAGCCCAAGGTACAGCGCGAGCAGAGCGACGAACGGATGTATCCCGACCTGTTTACCTATCAACTTCGGCTCGATGAGGTTTCTGACGAAGGTCAGCACCACGTAAGCGACTATAAGCGCGATGCCGAACCAGACATCTCCGCCGATAATGCTGATTATCGACCACGGAATGAAAACGATGCCGAGTCCCAATACCGGCAGCAGATCAACCAGCGCGATCAGGAAAGAAATCAGCACCGCATGATCCACCTTCAGTATCAAGAACAATCCCATCATTGCAACAAAGTAGAAAGCAAAAATAATCGCATAAGTCTTGATGTAGCCCCAGACCGTCGTCTTCATAAACACCTTGACGTTCAGCATCGTCTTTTGATACCGCGGCGAAAGCTGTCGCATCACGAACGCTCTAATGCGGACGTAATCCGCGCTGAGCAGCACTGTCGCGACTACCATAATAAAGAATCCGAATAGGAACGCCGACGCGTTGGATACTATGCCGGACACTATATTCTGCACGTCCAGCGTCTCCGACAGGGATTTCGTCATGTTCGAAACAAGTTTGTTAAAATCAAACGCATCGCGCAAGACTGTCGGAAGAGCTATCCTGTCAAGGAAAGCTTCGTAAGAAGCGATTATCTTTTCCCACTTCTCCGGCAAGCTTTTTACAAGCTGGCTGATATCTTTAACGAGATCGGTCGCCTCGCTGAGAACGACGGTTATCAGAAAGTAAAACAGGAGAACTATCAATCCGATCGCAAGTATCACTATTATCGGACCGCCGATCTTGCGCGGGATCTTGAACTTGCGCTCGCAGAAATTAACAAGCGGATTCGTGATAAGCACGATGAACAGCGCGAAGATGAACGGCATAAACAATCCCGGCAGATATCGCAGACCGAAATATGCCAGCACAACGCAAACCGCTATAAATGCGATATTGATTAAAAACTTGACTTTTCGGTTTTCGGCCAGTGACGTCATGGATTCACATCCTTTCGCTTTATATATTATTATACACGCATGACGAGGCAATTACAACACAAAAATGTCAAAATATGGCTGAAATTTTAAGGTAAGTTTTTATTATTTACCGTATTCGCCTTCGGATATCGGTCCGATATCCGTATAATTCTCCGGAACTGCTCCGACGATGACGGTTTCCGCGAGATTGAATGCACACGTCGATTGCGTATCGACGCGATAAGTCGCCGCGAGAATCGTGAAGCTGACGACGACCTTCATGGTGATGCGGTGGAGTGTCTGGTTAATCCCGGCGGAAACGAATTCACTCGCAAAGTCGACGTCGACCGTGCCGACGGAATCGAGTATTACTTTCATCGAAACTCCCCTGCCCGCGAAAAGCTCGCCCACGAGACTGCCGAGCGACACCTTCACGCTTGACGCCGGATTTTCGCCGAGTTCGTCCGCGACAGCGTCTCCGACCGCAAGCCGAAGCGCGTTCTGCTTCGCCGCGTCCGCGTGGAGCGACACTGCCTTGCCGTCGGCGTAAGTCACTGTGACCACATCGCTGTACGCCGGTTTATCCTCTGCAAACACACGAACGACGCCTCTGGTTATTGCATCGGCGCCGAGCCGCTTGCCCTCCATCTCTGCAAGCGACGCAATATACGGGCGCAGCCGCGCGCGGAGAAACATCAGCGCGGCGGCGGTCAGCGCGACATACAACACTATCCTTATGCGCCTGCGGCGTTTCTTCATATTCTCGCCCCCTCGCCTCATTTTATGAAGCGAAAAGCGGCTTGTTTCCGAATAATCGAAGCGTATATGAGGGAAAAATACGCACGGGAGGCGGAAAAATGCTCGTTTCTTTTATACGCACGATAACTATATACGCCCTGCTGATGCTCGCGATGCGGCTTATGGGCAAGCGACAGCTCGGAGATCTTCAGCCGGGCGAGCTGATAATCACGATAATTATTTCCGACCTCGCCGCAATACCGATAACGAACACCGGTATACCGCTTTTGCAGGGGCTGATACCGCTTATAACGCTCGTTATTTGCGAGCTTGCCGTTTCGGCGATAAGTCTGCGTTCAGCGGGATTCCGACGCCGCGCGCTCGGCTCGCCGATAGTCGTTATCGATAACGGTACAGTCGTACAGAATAATCTGCTTCGTCTGCGTTTCACTCTCGACGACCTGCTCGGAGAGGTACGCAACTGCGGCTGCGCCTCATTCGCAGACGTCGCTTTCGCGATAGTGGAAACGGACGGAAAGATCAGCGTTATCCCCGCGGATCCGTCGACTCCCCCTCCGAAAACACTGCCGAGAATGGTCGTCAGCGACGGGAAAATTGATGAAAACGAACTCAAAGCGGCCGGAGTTGACAAAAACGAACTGACTGCCGCGCTTAACGCGGAAAACTTCTCGCTCCGCGACGTGTTTTACTGCTTCTGCCTCGGAGGCGGAGAATTTGAGATAGTCGGAAGGGATGCGAAATGAAGCGTATTGTGATCGCGGTTCCTATACTGCTGGCGTTTATAATAAGCTCATCCCTCGCCTGCCTCTTTTTCCTACGCGGCACCGAGGCGGACGCCGACGTTTTTATTGAAAAAGTCGATAAGGCGGCGATGAGCGAGGATTACGCCGCTTGTCTGCAGACGCTCGATGAATTCGGCGACTTCTGGGACGATCGCGAGCCGTATTATCTGCTCTTCGTGCGGCATGAGGAAATGCACGACATAAAAATCGGCATCGAGCAAATGAAAGGATTTGCTCAATGCCGGGACAAAAGCGGTATTATAGGCGAACTGCGTATGCTGAAAGCGATGCTGGCGCATATCACCGAAAGCGAAACGCCGCTGCTGCGAAATATACTCTGATCATTTTATCAGCTTGACGAGAGAAATATAAACGTCGTGAGGATTCTTCAGGAAGTTGCGCTTCATATCCTCGGCGGTCATCTCGTCGCCCGCCTCAAGCTTGACGTTGAAGAGCTCCCTGCCCCCGAGAATGAAACGCATACGTACAAAGCAGCCCAGCTCGTGCGGCTCTATCGTGCAGATCGCCCTGCCGCCGCTTCTCGCGGCAAGCACGGCGGCGTATACTTTTTCGCATACGGCAAGCGGAAGATTCGCTCCGAGGAGACGGTCGGCGTTTTTGCCGTCTTCGGTTAAATAAAAAACTATCCTGCCGTCCTCGGTCTCCTTGCGGACATGACCGTTCTCACACAGATCGTTTATGGCTATCGCGTAATCAAAGTAATTGACGTAGCCGTCCGCGAGCATTCCGTCGGTAAGATCCGACATAGCTATCGGGTTGTCAAGTTCATTCAGGACGCGGCAAATCAATATTTTCACTTCGTTGATATTGCTGAGTCCACCGGGTTCAACTCTCATATTTATCACCAAACATATTTTAGCAAATCAAATACCGTATGTCAACCGCGTCGGCATAAGTTTCACCAAAGGAGGCAAAAATATCTTTGCGCGGGTATATTTTCAATGCGCGCTCAATATCTTTTACAAAAAGGGTGGTAACTATGCTGACAAACGCGGCGGAAAACGAGCTGACGCTCTTCGAACAGATTGAGGAAGCCAAAACCGAGCTCTCGCGGCTGTATTGCCGTTTCGACTACGAAAACGACCCGGACAGAATGGATGAGATAATCTTCCTTATCTGTGCCGCGGAAAGCAAATACGGCGCTCTGATGGAAAAGGCGCGCCGCAAGGCGAGCTGAATCGGAAAGGACATATTTATGAATACGTTTTGGACTGTCGTTGGTGCTTCGGCGCTGTTTGCGCTGTCGTTTTTTCTCACCGCCGCGGGCGGCTCGAAGAAGCGGCGCTTCTTCGCGGGAGGGCTCGGAGGTCTTTCCCTGCTCTGCGCGTTTAATCTCGCGGCGGGGCTGACCGGCATTTCAGTCGGACTCAATGCGATAAGCGTTTCGGCGTCCTTCCTGCTCGGTGCGCCGGGTACATTCGCGGTCGTCGCGGCGGAAATACTGCTGTGATCACTTCTCCAGCTTTCTGAGCAGCTTCATCTTCTTCTCCCCTTCTTTGCCCGAATACGGGTGTTCGCGGAGCGGAATGTTGAAGTGCGTTTTACCAGTCAGCACGGTCGAGGGATGCGTGAACTCGCGGAAGCCCCACTCCCCGTGGTAGGCGCCCATACCGGAATGTCCGGTGCCGTTGAACGGCACGCCCTTGACCATCATATGAATACACACTTCGTTGATGCAGCCGCCGCCGTACTGCTGAGTCGACATGACCTTATTCGCCCACTTCTTATCCGAAGTGAAAACGTACATAGAAAGCGGATGCTCGCGCTCCGCGATTATATCCATAATCCCGTCGACCTCGGCGTCCTTGAACGGAACGACCGGCAGCAGCGGGCAGAACAGCTCGTGCCGCACGATATCCTCGTCGGGCTTCACGGGGTAGATAAGCGTCGGTGAAAACCGGCGCGTTTCTTTATTTCCCGTGCCGCCGAAAACGATTCTGCCGGCGTATTCGTCGGTAAGCCGCACGCACTTGTCATAGACGGCGTCCGTGATGAGCTTCGGGTAGTCGGGATTATCCTCCGGCTTCTCGCCTATCTGGCGGACGAACTCTTTTTTGAGCTCCGCGAGGAACTCGTCGGCGACCTCCTCGGCAACGGCGATCTGGTTGACGTTAATGCAGATCTGCCCCGCGTTGCAGAGCTTGAAGAAGGCGATCTTGCGCGCGGCGTCCTTCAGGTCGGCGTCTTTGCGCACGACGCACCAGTTGCCCGTTTCGCCGCCGAGCTCGAGCGCGACGGACGTGAGATTCTCCGCCGCGGCGGAAAGCACGTGCTTCGCGACCGCGGGCGAACCGGTATAGAATATCTTGTCAAAGCGTTCGGCGAGGCACATATCCGCAACGTCGTGTCCGCCGTCAATAAGGGTGATGTAGTTCTCGGGGAAGGTGTCGGCAATAAGCTTCTGCAGCGCCTTCGTGCTCGCCGCGGACTTCGAGCTCGCCTTGACGACGGCGGTGTTGCCTCCGGCGATACTCGCCGCGAGCACGCCGAGCGTCAGCAGTATCGGGAAGTTGAACGGGCTGATTATCAGCGAAACGCCGTAAGGCATTTTATACACCGTCGTGCGCGTGCTCGGGAAGCACATAAGACCGCTGAAATGTTTTTCGGGCTTCGCCCACTTTTTCACTCCGCGTATGATTTCGTTGATTTCGACGATAACGGGGCCGACGTCGCACAGGTACGCCTCGACAGGGCTTCTGCCGAGGTCTTCGTAAAGCGCGGCAAGAAGCTCTTCTTTATGGTCGATCACGGCCTGCTTGAGCTTTTTGAGCTGCTCGATGCGCCACTTGACGTCGAGGGTTTCGCCGCCGCGGAAGTATTTGCGCTGCGCGGCTACTATCCCGCTTATCCTTTCCTGCGTATAAGCCATGTCATTCACCCCTCCCGATGCGGTCAAATATATTGTATTATAACATATCCAACTCGATATTTCAAGCACTGTGTAAGCGAACCCGTCACATTTGCAATCAAAACAAACGGATTATAAACAAATTCAAAAAAATGCGGCGTACGCCGCCGAAATATGCTATAATATGGCGAATACTCTTTCGGGAGAGAATTATGAGCGAAAACACCGTTACGTATAAATCCGCGCACGGCAGACGCAGAGCG
Source organism: Clostridia bacterium (assembly GCA_017438525.1). NCBI lineage: Bacteria > Bacillati > Bacillota > Clostridia > Clostridia bacterium. The sequence goes on along the minus strand of JAFRVI010000033.1, from coordinate 22,822 downwards.
CTTGTCGAAGCCGAGAAGCAGCTCAAAGCGCTTATCGGCGTTGATTCTCGTATAGAAAAAGAGGCCGCGCAAGCCGCGGAGGAGTATCTTGAGGAACTCCGCGCGCTCACGCTGTGGGAAACTCCGATTGAGCGACTGAACGAATACGCTTCCGGCATCAGAGTATCCGCGCTCAAAAAAGTCGGATACAAGAGCGTTTATCAACTCAAGGACGCGAGCGCCTCTTCCCTTACCCGAATAAATGGCGTCGGCAGCAAGAGCGCGGACGGGATAGTCCGAAGCGTCCGGCGGATAGTTAAAGACGTAAACGCTTCCACCCGCCTGCGCATCGACCCGAACAATAAATCCGCAAAGCAGGAAGCGCTGATACGCGCGCTCTATCTTTCACGCGAGCTGAAGCAGAACAGCGACGCAGCGAGCGCGCTTTATAAAAACAATCACGGCGATATTTCTCAGGCGCTGAGGGACACGCGTCCCGCTTCCAACCGCATAAGCTGGCTTTTCAGCTCCGCAGAAACAAAGCGGCGGGTCGGCGAATGCCTGCAAAAGGTCGATTTCTACACCGTAGGCGAATACGGCAACGAAATAAGCGAGCTGATAAGCGGCAGAAACCGCATACTTAAGGCGCGGCACGACGAGTACTGGAGCAGTTTCGCGCGGAACGCCGCCGGCTTCTACTCAACGCTCGACGCCATTCTGAGCGGCAGAAAGCAGGGCGAAGCTTCGGCGACGCGCCGCAAGTACCGCGATATCATCGAGAGGAACGGCCTGCCTAACGAGCTCGCCGTCGCGATCGAGAGCGTTCCGCTCGACCTGACAGGGCTGAAATGCACGCTCAGAGCGTATCAGTATTTCGGCGTTCAGTATATAATCAACCAGGGCGCCGTCCTGCTCGGCGACGATATGGGACTCGGCAAGACCGTCCAGGCGATCGCTGCGATGACCGCGATCGAAAACTCCGCCGAAGAAAAGGCGCGCTTCCTCGTCGTCTGCCCCGCCAGCGTCTTCGTCAACTGGTGCCGCGAAATAAACAAGCACAGCTCACTCGATCTCGTCGGTCTGCATGGGAAAGACCTTTTTGAGAATCTAGAAAAGTGGCAGAGCGAAGGCGGGGTCGGCGTCACCACCTACGAAACCGCGAACAAAATCGACCTCGAGGAAGGTTTACATTACTCGATGCTCGTGGTTGACGAAGCGCATTACATAAAGAATCCGTCCGCAAACCGCACCGTTTCGGTCCTTCGCCTCCGCGCGCACACCGACAGAGTTCTCTTCATGACAGGCACTTCGCTCGAGAACAACGTCGGCGAGATGTGCTTCCTCATTAAATCGCTGAAACCGGAGGTCGAACAGGAGGCGTCGAAATACGCAACGCTTGAACACGCGCTCCTCTTCAGACAGGCGATCTCGTCCGTCTACTTCCGCCGCACGAAGGAGGACGTGCTCGACGAGCTGCCCGAAAAGGTCGAGAAGGAAATGTGGTGCGAGCTGAACGACGCGGAGTCGGAGGCGTACTGCGCTTCCGTCATGAGCAAGAACTTTATGGATATGCGGCGCGTTTCGTGGAGCGCCGCCGATATCGGTGATTCCTCGAAGGCGGACCTTCTCCGCGACCTTTGCGAGCAGGCGGTCAGCGAGGGACGCAAGGTCATCGTTTTCTCCTTCTTTATCAGCACGATCGCCGCGGCGAAGGAGGTCGTCGGCGCGCCCGTCTTCGGCCCCATCGACGGCAGCGTTTCCGCGGAAAACAGGCAAAAGATCATCGACGATTTCACCAACTGCGAGACCGGCGCGGTGCTTCTCGCGCAGATACAGGCGGGCGGCACCGGCTTGAACATCCAGGCGGCGAGCGTCATCGTCTTCTGCGAGCCGCAGCTCAAGCCGTCGCTCGAAAGCCAGGCGGTCGGCAGAGCTTTCAGAATGGGACAGATCAACAAAGTTATGGTTTACCGGCTGCTCTGCGCCAACACCGTCGACGAGCAGATTGTCAATATACTTAAAGAAAAACAAAGGATGTTCGACAGCTTCGCTGCTGAGTCCGTTAGCGGTCAGGAAAGCTTAAAACTCACCGACAGCGACTACAACGCGATGATCGACGCGGAGTACGAGAGAATATCAAAAGCGAAAACGCAGCAGTAACACGCATACACAAAGAAGCCCCCCCGCTGTAGCGGGGGGCTTCTTTGTGGTGACCCATCGGAGATTCGAACTCCGGACACCTTGATTAAAAGTCAAGTGCTCTGCCAACTGAGCTAATGGGTCAAAACTCACACCACGATAGTATAACAACAGAGCGACGGTTTGTCAAGCATTTTTTGCGGCAGGATGACATCAAAAATGCCTGACAAACCGTTTGTTGCCGATTCTTTTATAAACAGTTGCTCTATCCCGTTTTAGAGCTGCCCTCAGATGTCGCCGAAGAGCTCGAATCCTCGCCTCCGCCGGAGCTGCTCTCTATGACAACATCTCCGGACATCGATTCCTCCGGCACGGATCCTTCACCGCCGGTTGCCTCCTCAGAGGAATTGCTTTCCGGATTCTCCTCGGGTTCCGGTTCGGGCGGTACGTACGGCTTCGTGCCCTTCCTGTACCAGCCGCCTCCGGATGCGTATACGCCGGACGGCGCCTTCGGGAAGCTCTTGGCGGGAAGCCCCTTGTGGATTTCCTCCATTACCTTCTTCCATATGGTAACTGACGGATTGGTGCGGAAACCCTTGACCGTGGTCGGAGAATCGAATCCGGTCCAGGCGGCAGCCACATAGTACGGAGTGTAACCGACGAACCAGCGGTCGCAGTCGTCGTTTGAAGTACCGGTCTTGCCGCCGATCTCAAACCCTTTGAATTTCGCCGGAGTACCGGTGCCGGAGTTGACGACGGTCTGAAGCAGTTTATTCATGATGAACGCCGTCTGCTCGCTGATTGCCTCAGTGATATTCGGGCGTTTCTCAAGGATGACGTTGCCGGCGGAGTCGACGACCTTCTCGTAGAAATACGGATCGGCGTGCATGCCGCCGCTTCCGAAAATCGTGTAGCCGGCGCAAAGCTCGAGTACGGAGATACCGTTAGTAAGCTGCCCGAGCGCAAGCGGCGCAAGCGCGATATCGGAAAGCGTCTTCCCGTCCCGCTTCTGCGAATCGATCAAACTGGTTATATGCAGCTTCGTTTTAAGGAATTCATAGGATACGGACGTTGTCACGTAATCCTTCATGACTCTGACCGCTATCGTATTGAGCGACTGCGCGATACCCTTCTGGACGGTTATCATCTCTCCGGACGGCGTGCCGCTTTGGTTTTTCGGCCATTTGCCGTCGATCGGAGAATCCTCGATTTCGAGATTCCAGACGAAGTCCTTGGAAGAATACTCGAACGCCGGACCGTAGACGCTCAGCGGCTTGATCGACGATCCCGGCGGACGCAGCGACTGCGTTGCGCGGTTTAGAACGCGGTTGCCGGTCTTCTCTCTGCCGCCTATTATGCCCCGAACTGCGCCGGAATAGTCCATAACCACCATCGCGGATTCGATATTCTCGCCGTATTTATTTGTCGCGTTGTTGAACTCCGTCTCGGAATACTTCTGCTCCATGATGTTCTGGATATCCTTATCCATGGTGCAGTAGATATTCAAACCGCCGGTGTAGACGATGTTCTGAGCGTGGCTCTTTTCATAGCCGTACTGCTCCATCAGGTCCTTTGTGACTTCTTCTATGACCTGATCGGTGAAGTAACTCTGAATGAATTCCGGCAGGTCGATATTCTTTCTGGGCAGGACCTCAAGCGTCGCTATCTCCGCTTTCGCCTCGGCGTGCTGCTGCGGACTGATATAGCCCTGCTGGAGCATCTGATCGAGAACGACGACGGCGCGGTCGCGGTTATTCTGAAGGTTAAGCTGCGGATTATACTTCGTCGGAGCGCGCGTTATGCCCGCTATGCTTGCGCATTCGGCAAGCGTGAGTTCGGAAACGTCCTTGTCAAAATACGAGTTTGCGGCGACCTGCACTCCGGTGTAAGTGCTTCCGAGGTTTATCCTGTTGAGATAGACCTCCAGGATCGTCTTTTTGGAGTACTTTTTCTCGAGGTAATTAGCGCGGACGATTTCCATTATTTTTCGCTTTATGGAGACTTCGTTATCGCCCGTAAGATTCTTGATAAGCTGCTGGTCTATAGTGGATCCGCCGTAGCGGCTGTCGGTGCCTGTAAAGGTGTTTAGTATCGCGCCGAACGTGCGCTTCCAGTCGACGCCGCTGTGTTCCCAGAAACGCTGGTCTTCAATCGCTATGAACGCGTTGACAAGGTTGTCGGGTATGTTCTCGAGGTCTACCCAGATGCAGTTTTCGTTGAGATAAAGCTTCTCTTCAACAACGGGTTGACCGGTAGCGTTGTCGGTATAATAAATCGTTGACGTATACGCGAGACTCAGGTTGTTAAGGTCAATGCCTATATCAGGGTTGATGAACTGAGTGATGTAAATAAGCACGGTCAGCGCGGTGAATACGCCGGTAAAAAAGAGTACCAAAAGAAACGTCCCCACGGTCCTGCCTACCCACTTGATGACCTTGCCGACTTTCGTTTCGCGGTAGGAGCGTCACTAAGCGCGCAGTTTTGAGAACGGTTTCGTGATGATTTTCCAAAAGGCCTTGATCTTATTCCAGACGTTTTTAAGGAATTGCTTCATTCGTCACAAGACCCCTTTCTACATCATTATTATAACACGATGACGCGGCAATTGAAAGACTTTTTTTCAATACGACTATTTTTCGTTATTCTGCGCAGAATAACGAAAGGCATATAGCAACGCTAACTTGCTTTATACAAAAGCATTGTCAACCATATATCGCAAACTTGTATACCGGAGGTTGTCGGATGAAAAATCGAATAATTATTTATTCTTTCCTCGCTGTTTCGGCGGTTCTTGCGATGCTCGCTCCGCAAATCGCGAAGCGGACGGCTCCCCTGCCGGACGGGTCGGCGCCGGAGATTTCGTCAGAATACGGATACGTTCTGCGCGAATACGAAGGCGTGATCGGCGTCTTCAAAGCGGGTGTCAGCGAACCGATCAGCGTAATCGAAGTCGATACGCGCACGCTGCCGGAAAGAGACAGGGCTGCGCTCATACTCGGCGTTTACGCCGCGGACGACGAGGAACTGAACCGCAGAATAGAGGACTATTCATCATAAACAGGCGGAAAGAATCAAATCGCGGACTTGCACGCAACGTCGGGCGGCGTCATATAATCTTCACGGGAGTGATGTTTATATGATTTACGGCATACTGCTTTTGCTGATAAACGCGGCGTTTTTCGCGCTCGAGGTCGGCGTGGCGGGTTTCTTCCCAAAACCGCTTTCACAAAAGGAAGAAAAGGAAGCGCTTGAGCGGATGAAAAACGGCGACACGAGCGCGCGCGATACTCTTATAGAGCACAATCTGCGCCTCGTGGCGCATATCGTCAAGAAATACCATTCCGACGCGAAGGACCAGGACGATCTCATTTCGATAGGCACGATAGGACTTATAAAGGCGATAGGCACCTTCAAAACCGACAAAGGCATAAATCTTTCCACGTACGCGGCGCGGTGTATTGAGAATGAGATACTGATGTATTTCCGGGCACTTAAAAAGACCGGCGCGGAAGTTTACATAGACGATCCGATAGATACGGATAAAGACGGAAACGCAATCCGGCTGCTCGACGTGATATGCAGCGAGGAAGACACGTTCGAGAACATCTCGCGGATGATGGAAAATGAAAAACTCCGGCGGTGCGTTCAAGGCCTCAACGGACGCGAACGCCGCATCATAGTTATGCGCTACGGGCTTGACAACCGCCGACCGCGAACGCAGCGCGAGGTCGCGGCACAGCTTAATATTTCGCGCTCTTACGTTTCGCGTATCGAAAAGCGGGCGCTGACGAAGCTTCGCGCACTTCTCGAAAGCGAGGGCGTCAGTTGACGAATTTGACCGCGCCGTCGCCGAGCTGCTTTTTCAGCTCGCCGAAAAGCACGTCATTGAACTGCACAAAGCTGCCTCGCGGCGCGCATTTCAGCGATTTCTCATCGTCGAAGTAGAAATACACGGGCGTTTCGCCCTCGAAGACGGCGATAAGCTTCATCGCGCGCTCAAACTCACGCGATGACTTCGACGGCACCTTCAGATAGAGTCCGCTGCGCATATTCCTGCGCGGCGGCTCTTCCCTTTCCGGCTCTTCGTACGCGGCGCGGCGCGGTTCCGTGACCGGATCGGTCAGCAGTGACGCCTCGTTCGCGACGAGCTTCGCCGCCTCCTCCTCGTGAACGCTGACTCTGCCCCGGACGAAAAGCGGCTTTTCCTCCGATATCCGCGGCGCGAGTTTTTCATATACGTTCGGGAAAAGCAGACACTCGATCTGTCCGCTCATATCTTCAAGCGTTACGAACGCCATAAGCTGCCCGTTCTTTGTGGCTTTTTTCTTGATTTCCGCCGCGATCCCCGCGACAGAAACGATATCGCCGTCCTTTATACCTCCGTATTCCTCGGAGGATTCCGTGAGCACGCGCGCGATATCGACGCATCCGCGGCGTTTGACCTTATCTTCGTAGCCGCTCATCGGGTGACCGGAAACGTAAAGCCCGAGCGTTTCCTTTTCCATGCGGAGCAAGTCGGTGATCGGGTATTCTCCCACGTTTTCAAGCCGCGGTTCAGACAGATCCTCGCGCTGTTCGATAAAGCCGAAAAGCGAGGTCTGACCCTCGAGGTTGCGATTCTTTGACGCGGAAACCTGCGACATATACGCTTCGTAACTCGTAAGCATTTGCTTACGAGTCGCGCCGAGCCCGTCGAACGCGCCGCACTTTATCAAGCTTTCAATCGCGCGCTTGTTGGAATCGAACTTCGCTGTACGCCTGATGAAATCGAATACAGACTTGTATTTTCCGTTCGCTTCCCTTTCGCGCACGCAGTCGTTCAGATACTTCAAGCCGACGCCTTTTATAGTAAGAAGCCCGACGCGAATTCCGTCCTCGCCGGCTACGAAGCTCTCGAAGCTCTCGTTTATGCTCGGCGGCAGGATCCTGATGTTTATACGCCTGCACTCGTTGATGTATTCGGCTATCTTTTCCGCGCTGCCCATTACGCTTGTCAGCAGCGCCGCCATGTATTCCTTCGGATAAAGCGCCTTCAGATAGGCGGTCTGGTAAGCGACTATCGCGTACGCGGCGGCGTGGGATTTATTGAACGCGTACGACGCAAAAGACATCATATCGTCGAAAATGCGGTTAGCCGTCTTTTCGTCGACTCCGCGCTTGACGCAGCCGTCTATGGCGGGGCCGTCTTCGTCTTCGGGCTTGCCGTAGATGAAGTTGTGACGCTCCTTTTTCATCACGTCCGCTTTCTTTTTGCTCATCGCGCGGCGGACGAGGTCCGCCCTGCCGAGCGAATAGCCGGCGAGGTCGCGGACGATCTGCATTACCTGCTCCTGATATATCACGCAGCCGCTTGTCACCTTGAGGATGTTCTCAAGCAGCGGGTGGTCGTATTTTATTCTTTCCGGATGCGCGCGGTATTCGAGATATTTCGGGATCGAATCCATAGGGCCGGGCCGGTAAAGCGAAATGGCGGCTATGATATCTTCGAGATGTTTCGGTTTCAGCGACGAAAGCAGGTTGCGCATCCCCGCCGATTCAAGCTGAAATACGCCCTCGGTATGCCCTTTCGACAGCATATCGTAGACGCGCTTTTCCTCGTGGGATATCTCGTTGATATCGAAACCGGGCCATTTGCGGCGTATCGCCTTGACGGCGTTGTCGATAACGGTAAGGTTACGGAGCCCGAGGCAGTCTATCTTCAGCAATCCGAGCTGCTCGAGAGTCCCCATCGGGTATTGCGTGACGATCGAGTCGGAGTTTTTCATCAGCGGAACGTACTCTGTGACCTCGCCTCGTGTTATCACGACGCCCGCGGCGTGGGTGGACGCATGGCGCGGCATCCCCTCGGCGCGGAGCGCGAGGTCGATAAGCTTCTTTGTCTGCCCGCCCTCGTCGTATTTTTCGCGCAGTTCTCTATTGCGCGCGAGCGCGGTAGTCAGGTCGGTCATGAACGGGATCATCTTCGAGATGCGGTCGACGTCGGAATAAGGCATTCCGAGCACTCTGCCGACGTCGCGTATCGCCGCGCGAGCCGCCATCGTTCCGAAGGTGATTATCTGCGCGACGTGGCTTTCGCCGTATTTCGACGAGATGTAGTTGATGACCTGCCCGCGCTTCTCAACGCAGAAATCAACGTCAAAATCAGGCATCGAAATGCGCTCGGGATTGAGAAAACGCTCGAATATCAGCCCGTATTTTATCGGGTCGATGCCGGTTATGCCGATGCAGTACGCGACGAGACTTCCGGCGCCGCTTCCCCTGCCGGGTCCGACGGGTATATCGTGCGTTTTGGCATAGTGTATGAAGTCGTGGACGATGAGATAATACTCGACGTACCCCATCTTGCTTATGGTCTTTATCTCGTAATCGAGGCGGTCGGTAATCTCTTTCGGATGATTTTCGCCGTAGCGTTTTTTCATTCCCTCAAAGCACAGGCGGCAGAGGCAGTCGTAAGGGGTTTCGTTGTTTTCCGGCACGAAATACGGCAGCTTTGTAACGCCGAATTCGATCTCAACGTTGCAGCGCTCGGCGATCTTCACGGTGTTTTCGATCGCGCCGTCGAAACCGCCGAAGCGTTCCGCCATTTCATCGCCGGTCTTCAGATAAAACTCATCGGTGGGAAACCCGTACTTCTCCGGATCGTCGAGCGTGCGGTTCATCTGCACGCACATAAGCACGCGCTGAAGCAGCGCGTCGTCCTTCGTGATATAGTGCGCGTCGTTGGTCGCCGCCATCGGTATGCCGGTTTCTTCGGAAAGCTGTTTGAGCTGCGGCAGGACGCGGCGTTCCTCGTCCATATCGTGATCCTGGACCTCGAGGAAGTAGTTGCCCTCGCCGAATATCTCAAGGTGCTTCAGCGCGGCGCGCTTCGCGCCGTCGTAGTCGCCGTAAAGGAGTTTTTGCGGGACTTCCCCGGCAATACAGCCGGAAAGGCAGATCAGCCCGCGGCTGTATTTGCGCAGCGTTTCTTCGTCCACTCGCGGCTTGACGTAAAAGCCCTCGGTGAATCCGACGGAAACGAGCTTCATCAGATTGTGATAGCCCTCGTCGTTTTCACACAGCAGGATAAGATGGTTGTAGTTTGAGTCATACGCGTGCTCTTTGTCAAAGCGCGTGCGCGGAGCGACGTAGACCTCGCAGCCGATGATCGGCTTTATCCCCTGCGCTCTGCATTCCTTATAAAAATCGACCGCGCCGTACATTACGCCGTGGTCGGTTATCGCGACCGCCGTCTGCCCCATTTCCTTCGCACGCGAAACAAGCTCCTTGATGCGGCACGCGCCGTCAAGGAGACTGTATTCGCTGTGAACGTGAAGGTGGACGAAGTCGGTCATTCGGTATACTCCATTATCCTTCTTAACTTATGGCTGACGCCGGATTTCGAAAGCGGCTTTTCGAGCATTTCGCCGAGCTCGCGGAGCGACGCTTCCGGATTGTCGACACGTATCTGCGCGAGTTCGCGGAGCTCCTGCGGAAAATGCGAACGCCCCTTGGTTTCGAGCGTTTTGCGTATCTTTTCCGCCTGCTCGACGCCGGCGTTGATGCTGCGTGAAATATTGAAGCTGTCGCAGTTGCTCAGGCGGTTTGCGCGGTTTCTGACGTCCTTCATGACCTTGACTTCCATCAGACGAAACGCGCTTGAACCGGCGCCGATATTATTCAGAAAGTCCTCTATTTCTTCGCTCGACTTGAAATAGACGACGTTTTTGCCTCCGCGCACCGTACGCTTCGGCGAAAGCCCAAGACTCGTCATTATTTCGGCAGCGTCGTTTGAAAGATTAAAGAGCGGCGTCGATATTTCAAGATGATATCCGCTGTTGGGATCGGTAACGCTTCCTCCGGTAAGGTACGCTCCGCGCAGGAACGACCTGCGGCAGCATTGCGGCAGCACGATATCGTAATTGATGCGTGTGGAAACCTGCGTTTCATCGTGGCCGAAGAAACTGAATATGCGCTCGGCGTCATCGTCGGAAACGTTGACCTCGTATTTTCCGGCGCCGTGCCCTTTGCTCTGCACCGCCTTCGGCGCAATCGAAAAAAGCGCTCTGCAAAGCTCGCGAAGGCGCTTTACGACCGCTTCGCTCTCCGTTACGACGCGTATGCGGCGCTCGCCGAATTCTCTTGCAAAAAGCAGCATACCGTAGCATTCGGCGGTAACGCAGCACGTTTCGCCGAGCGGAAGCTCGCATAACTCGGTTTTCGTTTCAGCTGAAAAAGACATATTCGCTCCGCTATTTCGTGATATCTCTGTGTATGGCCTCGGCGCCGATATGATCCGCGACCGCCTGCGCGAACGCGACGGAGCGGTGTCTGCCTCCGGTGCAGCCGATGGCAATCACAAGCTGACTTTTGCCCTCCTCCGCGTAGAGAGGCAGGGCGTAATCTATGAAGTCTATTATCTTCGCGAGAAACTCGTTGGAAGATTTATGAGAAAAGATAAACTTTTTGACGGGCTCTTCGAGGCCGGTGCAATGCTTCAGTTCGTCAACGTAGAACGGATTAGGAAGGCAGCGGACGTCAAAAACGAGATCCGCGTCGGTGGGAACGCCGTATTTGAAGCCGAACGAGACGCAGGAAACCGCCATGCCCGAACTCTTTTCCGTAGAGAAGAGCGAAACTATGCGTTCGCGGAGCTGCGCTGGAGTGGAGTTGCTCGTGTCGATGATGTAATCCGCCATGGAACGCAGCGGTGTAAGCAATTCGCGCTCGCGCTCTATCGCGTTCGAGACGTCGCTTCCGGTGGAGTGCGCCAGCGGGTGTCTGCGGCGCGTTTCGCGGTAGCGGCGCACGATAGTCGGAGTTGACGCTTCGAGGAAAAGCACCTTGTATCCGATGCCCCTTTCGGTCAGTTCGCGAAGCGCGGCCGAAAGTTCGACGCCGACGTTTTCGCCGTCGCGCGTGTCGATAACGATAGCGACGTTCGAGAGCTTGTCCCGCGACTGCGAAACGAGGTCGGCGAACGTGGTCGCTAAGCTTGCGGGGAGATTATCCACGCAGTAGTATTCCATATCCTCGAGCGCGTTTATCGCACGGGATTTTCCGGCGCCCGACATACCCGTTATAAATACCGTATTGCCCATTTTATTCCTCCCCCACGAATCTGACTTCCGTTTCCAGCGCGACGCCGGAATCAGCAAGAACCTTCTCTTTCACGATGTCGATAAGACGGAGAATGTCACCCGTCGTCGCGCCGCCTTTGTTGACAATGAAACCGGCGTGTTTTTCGCTGACGCAGGCGCCTCCGACGGACGTTCCTTTAAGTCCGGCCCGGTCGATCAGCGCCGCGGCGAAGTACCCCTCCGGGCGTTTGAAAACGCTGCCGGCGCTCGGGTAGTTCAGCGGCTGCTTTTCGGTCCGGCGCGTCTTGATCTCCGCCATTTTCGCTTCGATCTCCGAACGCTTTCCGGCCTTCAGCGCGAAAACGGCGGACGTTATTATCCTCTCGCCGTCCGTGAAAGGACTGCGCCTGTAGCCGTATCCCTCGACGCCGTGAAGCGTTCCGGTCTTGCCGTCGGGTTCAATATAGTCGGCGCTGACGAGGATATCCTTTATCTCCGAGCCGTACGCTCCGGCGTTCATATAAACCGCGCCGCCGACAGAACCCGGGATACCGTAAAGCGCTTCCGCGCCCGAAAGCGAGTTTTCCGCCGCGAAAGAGCAAAAACGCGTCAAAAGCGCGCCCGCGCCGCAGATAACGCGGCTGCCGTCGGCGATTATCCCGTCCATTCCGGCGCCGATCTTGATGACGACGCCCCTTATCCCCTTGTCTGAAACGAGAAGATTCGATCCGTTGCCGAGAACGAACGGCGTCACGCCTTCTTCCCGAAGGATCGCGAGCGCTTCGCAAAGCTCCGCAACGGAAGAAGGAAGCAGCATAAGATCGGCCGGACCTCCCGTGCGGAAGGTCGTGTGCCGGCTCATCGGCTCGTCGGTAAGGTATTTGATTGTCCGAAAGCGTTTAATAAGCTCCAATGCTTTCCTCCGAATGATTCTATTTATATATATCTCCGAGCGCGGCGGCTCCGATGATCCCGGCGTCGTTGAGAAGCTTTGCGGCGCGTATCTCGGTGCGCCTGCCGCCGCCCATACCGTAGGTTTCGGACTCCACCGCCTTTTTCAGCGGCTTGATTAGGTATTCCTCCTGCGCGGAAATGCCGCCGCCTATGCAGAGCACCTCCGGCTGAAAAATATTGATAACGCTCGCGATACCGCAGGCGAGGTAGTCGATAAAGACCTTCAGCGCGGCTTTTGCCGCTGCGTCGCCTTCTGCAACCGCGGCGAAGACCGTTCTGCCGCTGACCTTGCCTTCGTCGCCTCCGCAGAGGCGCCAGAGCGCGGAGTTTTTATCCTTCGCCATCTCCTCGCGGCACATTCTGATCAGCGCGTTGGTAGAGGAATAGCTCTCCCAGCAGCCCTTTCTGCCGCAGGTGCAGGGATAACCGTCCTTTTGGATAACTATGTGGCCGAGCTCCGCGCCGGCGAAATTGAAGCCGGTGTAAATCTTGCCGTCGAGTATTATTCCCCCGCCTACGCCCGTTCCGAGCGTGATGAAAACGAAGGAGGTGTATTTTTCGCCGCACTTGACGTATTCACCGTAGGCGGCGACGTTCGCGTCGTTGCCCATATAAAGCGGCTTTGCGATGCGTTCGCGGAGCATATCCGAGAAATGCACGTCGCGGAAGCCGAGGTTGTTGGCGTACTCCACTATGCCGTGATCGCAGTCTACGGTGCCGGGACTGCCCATACCGACGCTCTCTATGTCGTCAAGAGTAAGGCCGGCGTCCGCCGTGAGTTTTTTGACGAGTGCGGCTACGTTATCCGCGACGGTCTCCGCAGGACAAGGCAGACCGGTAGGGGCTTCTCCTCTGAAGATTATGTCGTTGTTTTCGTCGGTTATACCGGCTTTGATGTAAGTGCCGCCGAGGTCTATACCTATTCTTTTCATACTTCGTTCATCTCCGATAAGATTTGCGCTTCACGGCTGCCGCGGGTTATCTTCGCGTCGAGCTCCGCGGCGGCGTTGTAGCCGAGTTTTTTCTGTCTGTTATTCATCGCCGCGACCTCGACGATTATCGCCAGGTTGCGTCCCGGCCTGACAGGGATCGTAACGGACGGGACGTTTATACCGAGGATGCTCGTGTATTCCGTTTCCATACCCATTCTGTCGTAGACCACGTCCTCGCTCCACGGCTCGAGATGGACGACCAGGTCGATCTTTTCGGTCAGCTTGACCGAGCCCATACCGAACAGGCGGCGGACGTCGACGATGCCGATGCCGCGCAGCTCGATATAGTGGCGGATGATCTCCGGCGCGGTGCCGACGAGCGTTTTTGAAGAAACGCGCTTGATCTCGACGGAATCGTCGGCGATAAGGCGGTGTCCGCGCTTGACGAGCTCTATCGCGGTCTCGCTCTTGCCGACGCCGCTGTTGCCCAGAAGCAGCACGCCTTCGCCGTAGACCTCGACGAGCACGCCGTGCTGATTGATGTACGGCGCCATTTCGACGTTAAGATAGCTTATGAGCGCGGCAGTGAACTCTGACGTCGTGGCCGCGGACTGCGCGAGCGTAACGCCGTATTTCTGCGCCGCTTCGATCATTTCGGGGAACGGCTCGATCGAGCGCGTCACGACGAGCAGCGGAAGCCCCGCGGAAAACAGACTGTCAATACTTTTCGCACGGGAGACATGGTCAAGGTCGCGCAGATAGATTGTTTCGACCATTCCGACGATCTGTATGCGGTTGGGGTCATAGGCCTCGAAAAAGCCCGCGAGCTGCAGAGCCGGACGGTTGATTTCGGAGGTGATTATCTCCGTTTTTCCGTAATGCTCCGGCGCGTATATCACGCGCAGACCGAGTTCATCAATTACGTGCTTCAAAGGCACGATTTTGTTTGCCGGCATAAAATCCTCCGTTCCCCGCCGATGCGTCGGCGGCCCGGTTTCTTATACGATTCCTTTATATTGATTTATAATAGTGAATTTTTTTGAAAAAAACTCTTGCATTTTCGGAATACCTTTGTTATAATAGCAAAGTTGCGAATTCATTAGGAGGTGTTTTTGGTGGCTAAATGCGATTTTTGCGATAAAGGCGTCACTTTCGGAATTAAAGTTTCCCACTCTCACCGCAGATCCAACAGGACCTGGAAGCCCAACATCAGACGCGTAAAGGCCATGGTGAACGGCACTCCGACTCACGTTTACGCTTGCACCCGCTGCCTGCGTTCCGGAAAGGTCGAGAGAGTCTGACGCTCGCTCCAAACACAAGATAAAAATCCGATCGCTTACGCGGTTGGATTTTTTATTTTGCGCTCTTCCCCTATTCCGCCTTCATCGGGCGGTTGAGCAGATCGGTAAGCGCGACGCGCGGATCCTTGCCTTCGTAAAGCACGCGGTACATTTCCGTGACTATCGGCATTTCCACGTTCTTCTCACGGGCAAAGTTGTACGCCGCCTTCGTCGTGGCGTAGCCCTCGACGGTCATGCCGATCCTTTTCAGCGTTTCCTCTGCGGAACAGCCCTGCCCGATGAGTATTCCCGCGCGCCTGTTGCGGCTGTGCATACTCGTGCAGGTAACTATCAGGTCGCCGAAACCCGCAAGGCCGAGGAAGGTAGTCTTCCTGCCGCCCATCGCGACGCCGAGGTCGGAGATCTCCTTCATGCCGCGCGTCATAAGCGCCGCCTTGGTGTTGTCTTCGTAGCCCATTCCGTCGAGCACGCCCGCGACGAGCGCGACGACGTTCTTTATCGCGCCGGCGGTCTCGACGCCGATAACGTCGGTAGTGGTGTAAATGCGGAACGTGTCGCAGGAGACCTGACGCTGAACGTATTTCGCCACCTCTTCGTCTTCGGAAGCGGCGACGACCGCCGTCGGCAGATCGCGCGCGACTTCTTCCGCGTGTGACGGACCCGAAACGACACAGAGCTTGCAATCCGGCAGCTGCTCCCTTATAACTTCGTGCATAAGCATAAAGCGCGTGCCGTCAAGGCCTTTTGAAAGGCAGATGACGACGGCGTTTTCATTTATTATTCCCTTTATCCTCTCCGCCGTTTCGTTGACGGCGGACGAAGGCACGGCGACGACGATTATATCCGCGGTCGAAACGGATGAAAGCTCGGACGTTATCTTTATTTCCTCAGGGATTTTTACGCCTTCGAGCAGCGCGGTATGCTCGCGTTCGCGGAGCAGCAGCTCGCGCTCCTCGTCAAAAGGCGTCCAGAGCGTTACGGCGTTGCCGTTTCTGAAGCACATTATGCCGAATGCTATTCCCCATCCTCCGGCGCCGAGAACAGTTATCGCAGCCATATTTACTTCTCCTTTTTGTAAAACAGTTTCTTTTCGGTACCGTTTATAATACGGTCTATATTCTTTTTATGTCCGGCGATGATCGTTACGGCGATTATCGTCATGAAAATTATGGAATAATAAAACCCGTCCGAATTAAAGACAACCGTCGCGCCGGGAATCAGTATCGCGGCGACGAGCGAAGAAAGCGACACTATGCCGCTGATAATGAACACGATCAGAAAGACTCCGAGCAGCGCCAGAAGAGCGCGCCAGTCCAGAACGGCTACGACCGCCGCCGACGTAAGCACTCCCTTGCCGCCGTGAAACCGGAAAAAGACCGGATAAATATGCCCGAACATAACCGCGACGGCGGCGACGTACATTCCCCAATTAACAGCAAAAGGTGTCGGGTCGGAGCTCATTATCCACTTTGCCGCGTAAATCGCGCCGACTCCCTTGAGTGAGTCGCCGATGAAGGTCATTATCGCCACCCACGTTCCGCCGGTGCGAATCGCGTTGGTCAAGCCGGCGTTGCCGCTTCCCTTTTTGCGTATATCCTCTTCACCGAGCACGTCGGACGCTATTATCGAGAATGACAGACTTCCCAGCAGATAAGCGAGTATCGCTATCCCCGCAAGCTTCAGATAAAACATCAGAACTGCTCCTTTTCACGTTCCCTTATGACGAATCTTATCGGCGTACCCTTGAAGCCGAAAACTTCACGCAGCCGGTTCTCTATATATCTCTGATACGAGAAATGGAATAGGTCTCTGGAATTTACGAATATGACGAAGGTCGGCGGCTTCGTGCCGGACTGCGTCATATACATGACCTTCAGACGCTTGCCCTTGTCTGTAGGCGGCTGGACGCGCGTAGTAGCGTCGGCGAGCACTTCGTTGAGGCGTCCGGTCGTGATGCGGCGCGCGCATTCTCCGGCGACTTCGTTTATCAGCTGGAAAAGCGAATCGCAGCGCTGCCCCGTCTTCGCCGATATGTAGATATACGGCGCATAAGGCATGAACGAAAGCCCTTCCGCGAGCTTTTTGTCGTATTCCTTCATCGTACCGGTTTCCTTATCTACGGCGTCCCACTTGTTGACGGCAACGATAAGTCCTCTGCCGGCTTCGACGGCGATACCCGCAACCTTCGCGTCCTGCTCGGTGAATCCGGTCTCGGCGTCGATCATTACGACGCAGACGTCGGCGCGTTCGACAGCGAGCTGCGTGCGCATAACGCTGTATTTCTCTATATCCGCGTCGACCTTTGGCTTGCGGCGGAGTCCGGCGGTGTCAACGAAGAGGTATTTGCCGTATTCGTTCTCGACGCGGGAGTCGATGGCGTCGCGCGTCGTGCCCGCTATATCGGAAACGATGGCGCGCTCTTCGCCGGCGAGGCGGTTGAGCAGCGAGGATTTGCCGACGTTCGGCTTGCCGATAAGCGCGACCTTTATCATATCCTCTTCGTCTGACTCGCCCTCGAGCGTCGGGAAGTATTCGAACACTGCGTCAAGCATATCGCCGGTGCCGGAGCCGTGGACCGACGAAACCGGGTAAGGATCCCCCAAACCGAGCGAATAGAACTCGTAAACCTCGGGCGGAACGCTGCCGACGGAGTCGACTTTGTTGACGCAGAGGACTACGTTTTTGCCCGCCTTCTTTATCATGGATGCGATCTCCGCGTCCGCGGCGGTAACACCGGTGCGCACGTCGGTCATAAAGATTATCACGTCCGCGGACTCGATGGCGACGAGCGCCTGCGCGCGCATATTCGCGAGTATGACGTCGTCAGCCGACGGCTCGATGCCGCCGGTGTCGATCAGGTCAAAAACCACTCCGCGCCACTCGCACTCGCCGTAAATACGGTCGCGCGTAACGCCCGGAGTGTCTTCCACTATCGAAATTCGCTTGCCCGTAAGCTTGTTGAAGAGCGTGGACTTGCCCACGTTCGGCCTGCCTACGACGGCTACCGTATACTTCCGCATCCGCATACCTCCGCAATTTCACGCGCCAGCGCCGCGCCCGCCGCGGGAACCGGACGGACCTTCACGCCGAGGCGCTTGGAAACCTCTTTCAGCGTCATGCTGTCGAGGAACATATCGTTTTCGTAACGAAGCATCGTATCCGGGATAAAAACGTATCCCTTGAGCTTTAACTTCGCGAGCTGGCCGCATATATCCGTGCCGGTAACGAGACCGGCGACGGTCACGCTCCTGCCGAAAAAGTCGTTATTCACCGCGTGGACGGCGTATTCGAGACGCGGACATTTCGCCCGCAGCTCCTCGAGCACGCGCTTTATGTATGGCGCCGCGGCGACGCCGGTTATAACGTGCACCGTCGCCTTCTTTTTCCCCTCGGTGAGCGAAGCAATCAGCGCTTCGGACTCGTCAAGCAGTGAAGCGAGCATTCCTACGCCGTTTTCGTACTGCAGATAATCCTCGTAGTACTCCGCCGGCGGTATCGCCCTGCCCGCGTTGATATAGAACTCGTCCGCGGCGAAAACGAAGCTCGTGCCGTTCTTCGCTTTGAACTCCCTGCCGAAGCTCTCGGCGAAGTCTATCACGGCGGCGCTTTCTTCGGGAGTGTTCAGCCGCAGCGGAGAAAGTCCGCCGCGGTGCTCCGTCAGTCCCACCGGCACAACCGCGACGCTCTGCACGGCCGGATACAGCGCGGCGAGATCGCGCACGCTGCGTTCCAGATGCGCTCCGTCGTTTATTTCCGGGCATAGCACTATCTGACAGTTCATCTTCACGCCGCCGGCTGCGAGTTTTTTAAGCTGGTCGTTTATCTTCGCGGCGGCGGGGTTCTTCATCATAGCCACCCGCAGCTCCGGCTCGGTGGTGTGGACGGAAACGTTGACGTTCAGCTTGTAACGGATCATCCGCTCGAGCTCCGCGTCGTCAACGGCGGTCATCGTTATGTAGTTGCCGGCGAGGAACGACATACGGGAGTCGTCGTCCTTGAAGTATATCGCGTCCCTCATACCTGCGGGATTCTGCTCGATGAAGCAGAAGACGCACTTGTTTTTGCAGCGTTGCTGGCAGTCGATAAGATAGGTGTCGAACTCAAGTCCCGCGTCGTCGTATTCGTCCATTTCGAGCGTTACCTCGCGAAGCTCGCCGTCCTGCTCGAACTCAAATACGGGATCCTCGTCGGAAGAGTAAAAATCATAGTCGAGGCGGTCGTTTATCTCCTGCCCGTTTATTCTATGCAAAAGCGCACCGGCGCGGATCCCCGCTTCATACGCCGGTGTATGCTTATTCACTTTTGCAACATTTACGGACATTGTTTCACTTCCGGCGCAGATCACACTGCGGGCATATTACTCTGTTTGTTATTATAGCATACTATATAGGTTTCTTTCAATAGATAATGCAAAATTTTTCCTATTCTCCGACGAAAGCGTCGAGGCGGTCTATAACGGAGCGCGTAAGTCCTTCGAGCTTTGCAAAATCCATCGTATGTGTGTAGAGCCGCTCGAGCTTGTCATGCATTATCTTAATGCCGGCGAGCGTCTCGCATCCCTTCCCGATCAGCGCGGCGGCAGTCTTCTTGTTGAAGCGGATGCGGTTGCGGTGCGAACGGACGTTTTCGTTATCGTAAAACCGCTGCATATTTATGCGTTTGTACGGCTCGCCGGGGAACGCGTGGTATTCGTTCGACGTTACGAACGCGAGCCGCAGCTCCGGAAGCAGCAGGTGCTCCGCGACTTCGCCCTCGTAAAGCGGGCAGAGACATACTATCGCGTTCTGCCGGCGCATCACCGCCGCCGTGCGAAGTTCTTCAAGGATATATCTTCCGACGCCGTATTCGTCGTTCAGCACGTAAACCCTGTCGCAGAGCGTGCGGACGGTGTTCCAGTAAACCAGCACGCCGCGAGGCGTTATGCCCGACAGATACCGCCGGTAGTAATACGGCTCGGGATTCGCGGAAAAAGGTATTTCTTTACGTATAAGGCGCTGTGTGTACGCCTTCATTTTATCGCGCTTCACGCCCGCGTCTACTATGTTGAAATTGTCGCTTTTCAGCCGTTCCGCGCCCTTGAGCGAGCGGTAGACGGAGTTATACTCGTGCTTGATGCGCTTGCAGAGGTCCGCGACCGCCTCCGCCTCGGCCGCGAGCGCCTTCTCGTCCCAGAAGTCGCCGGTGTTGACGATGCTGTCGCGCACGCCGGGCAGATCGGCTTCAAGGATATGCGGCGCGGTGCCGTCGGCGACGCATACGCCGAGCTCGTCAACGATTATTCCGTCGAGCGAGTCGGGATCGGAGGAGCAGTGGATGTATTCCACCGCCTTGCCCATCCCCTCGTAATGCTCCGCGACGCGCCTTATCATGCGCGATTTACCCGTTCCGGGACCGCCTTTGATGATGATTTTCCTATTCAGCCCGAGCATACAGTCGAGCTCGTCGAACCTTGATACGAAACCCTCGCCGCTGTTTGCGCCGAGAAAATAATGCGTGCTTTTTTCGCCGTTATTCATAACCATACTCCCCGCTTTTGCTTTTATATGATATTCTATTCTCGCAGGGCCGCGTTTGCTACAAAGCGGTTGAAAGGACGGCGAAAGTGTGGTATATTATTATCGGTGGAGGTGATGAGAATGAACGCAGCGGTATTTGACAGTCCCGTAGGCAAGCTGTTTATCGCGGAAAATGACGGGCGCATATGCGAACTGTCATATTATAACGGAGAAGCCGTTGAAACGCGGGAAAGCCGTCTGCTTATCGAAGCGCAGATACAGCTGAAGGAGTATTTCGCCGGCGTCCGCACGGATTTCGACCTGCCGCTGACCGAAGACGGCTCCGATTTCGCGCTCGCGGTAAGGCGCGAGATGCTGAAGATACCCTATGGCGCGACGCGCGCCTACTCCGAGATCGCCGCCGCGATAGGAAAACCGGGCGCGGCGCGCGCGGTAGGTATGGCGTGTCATAATAATCCGGTCGCGATAATCATCCCCTGCCATCGCGTGATAGGCGTTAACACCAATCTCGTCGGCTACGCCGGAGGAGTTGAAAAGAAGGAATACCTGCTTCGTCTCGAACGCGCGATATTCTGATATTGTTTACCCGTTTATATAAAATTGTCAATATGCGGAAAACCGACCGAAACGCTTGTTTCGGTCGGCCTGTTTATGGGGATCATCAGTTGTTCTCTTCTATATAGTCCCGCACCTTGAGGATGTCGGCGAACGCCTCGGGTTTGAGATTCGGGTTGCGAAGCAAAGCGGCGGGATGGAGCATCGCCATACACTTTCTGCCGTCGCGTTCCATCCACTGACCGTGCTCCTTCATTATGCGAATGTCCTCTTTGACGTAGTCGGCGGCGGAGATACGCCCGAGCGCGATTATGACCTTTGGGTTTATCAGTTCGATCTGGCGCTGAAGCCAGCCGCGGCAGGCGTCCTTCTCCTCCGGCAGCGGATCGCGGTTGTGCGGCGGACGGCATTTGACGGTGTTCGCGATATAGACGCTGCCGAGCGGTATGCCGGCGGCGTCGAGCATCTTATCGAGCAGCTGCCCCGCCCTGCCGACGAACGGAAGGCCCTGCAGGTCCTCCTGCTCGCCCGGGCCTTCGCCGATAAACATAATGTCGGCGTGCGGATCGCCCTTGCCGAAAACGACGTTATTGCGCGTTTTCCACAGCTCGCAGCGCTTGCATTCGAGGCATTCTTTGCGTAACTCTTCCATAGCTTATTCGACCGACGCGACTATCGCGAGGAAGCGGCAGCCTTCCTTGCCGACGGCATTCATACCGTGAGGATTGGAGGAATCCATATAAAGCGTATCGCCCGGCTTCAGGCGTTCGACGTGCCCGTCGACGACGACGTCAAGCTCGCCCTCGAGGACGAAGTCCATCTCCTGCCCCTTGTGCGTCGAAAGCGGTATGCCCATGATGTGCTCCGCTTCGGAATACGGGCAGAAGACCTCGAACGCCTCGACGATCTTGCCCTTGAAGTTCGGGTTGAGGTGGTTGTAGGTAAATCCCCTGCGGCGTTCGATCGGCTGGCGCTCGTTGGTGCGGACGACGGTGTAGCCGGAAAGCTTCGGGCTTTCGCCGGTGATTATGTCGACGACGTCGACGCCGAGCTGCTTTGCGCAGTTATGCAGGAAGGATATCGAGAAGTCGCGCTTCCCCGCTTCGTATTCGTTGTAAACTTCCTCTGAAATGCCGAGCGCGGACGCCATCTGCGAAACGGAAATATCCTCCATCTCGCGCAGTCCCTTGAGTCGCTGAGCGGTATCGGTGACTTTGCTGTCCATACTTCTTCCCCCTAAACGTTATATCGAAATGGTGTTGGATATCTGATAAAGCTTCATGTCGATCTGCTTTTTCATCCCGAGCGCCTCGTTGATATCCATATCGGTTATCTGCGTGTTTCTCAGCACTACGACGCGGTTTGTCACGCCGTAGGAAAGCAGCTCTACGGCGCGGTATCCCATCGCGCTCGCCATGACCCTTTCGCGTACGGTCGGCGCACCGCCGCGCTGGACGTGACCGAGAACGGTGACGCGGCTCTCGATGCCGGTTTCCTCCTGAATGCGGCGCGATATCTCGTTCGTCAGACCGGTGCCCTCGGCGACTACGATTATGAAGTGCTTTTTGCCCTTGCGCTGCACCCTGTTGATCTTGTCGATTATATCCTTCTCAATGTCGATCGGGATCTCGGGAATAACTATCGAAGTCGCGCCGGAGGCGGCTCCGACCTCAAGCGCGAGGTGGCCGGCGTGACGGCCCATAACCTCTACGACGGAGCAGCGTTCGTGCGACTGCGAGGTGTCGCGAAGCTTGTCTATCATTTCGCAGGCGGTATTCATAGCGGTATCGAAGCCGATTGTGTATTCGCTCGCCGCGATGTCGTTGTCGATTGTCGCGGGTATGCCGACGCAGTTTATCCCCTGCTTCGACAGATCGACCGCGCCTCTGAAAGAGCCGTCGCCGCCGATAACGACGACGCCGCTCATCCCGTGCTTCCTGCAGATTTCGGCGGCCTTTATCTGTCCCTCAAGCGCGCGGAACTCGTCGCAGCGCGCGGTATAAAGAATCGTGCCGCCGCGGTGGAGTATCTCCGAAACGCTGCGCATATGCATTTCTTTGACCTCGTCGTTGATAAGGCCGTTGTAGCCGCGCATTATGCCCATAACGCGCATATCGCGCGAAAGCGCGCTTCTGACGACGGCGCGTATCGTGGCGTTCATGCCGGGGGCGTCGCCTCCGCTGGTCATTATGCCTATGGTTTTCTTTTCTTCGCTCATAGTATCATATCCGTTTCGTATGGATTATCGTCTTCTATATTTTACTATCTTCGCGCGCCGGTGTCAATGCGTTGCGCCTTATTTTTTCAAAAACCACTTGCGCTTTCCCGCCCGATGTGGTATCATACGACTGTTCAAACGCCGGTGTGGCGGAATTGGCAGACGCCCT
>JAFRVI010000032.1 GCA_017438525.1 Clostridia bacterium | reverse complement strand
GTTTTGAACGAGATGTTTATCGTTCAGGCAAAACAACAAAACAGCGGTCATACTTGATGTATGGCCGCTGTTTTTTGTGAAGCATGGGCGGGAAACAGCCGTTCAAAACCCGACTTATCCCTAATTTGCGCGCCCTTTAGGACGGGGGTTCAGTTTAGAGTTTAGAGCTATAATCGCCCTTCGGGCGAGTTATGAGTTCGCGGCAAGCCGCGAACGTTAACCCTGCGGGTTCGCACCTTATTTCGTCATATCGCCGCCGAGGATCTCGCCGGTGTAGAGATCGACGAGCACCTTGACGGAATCGGTGAAGCTCGCGTTCGGGCGCTCATACGTCATCTCGCGGCAAAGGCGCGTGACACGCGAAGCGCGGGCGTTAGCCGCTTCCTGACCGGTGAAGTGCCAATTCGGCAGGCCGACGGTGAGCCCGGAGGAAACAAGCTCCCACCCGTCGCCGGCGAGCGCGCCGGAGGCGCGGACTGCCGCGTCCGCCGCTTCTGCGGAAAGCGGCTGCTCGCCCTCGGAGTGATCGTCGAGCAGCGGCACGAAGAATACCGTGCAGCCGACGAGCCGGCCGTCCGCCGGATCGACGGCGACGCGCACCGCCTCATAGGCGCTGTAAAGCCCCGGCTGCACCTCGCGGCAGAACTCGAAGCTGCGCCAATGCTCGTCGTGATCCTCCGTCGCCGTGAGCTTATACCCCTGCGGCACGGGCAGCTTCGCGTAATACGCACGCGCCGCCGCTTCCGCATCCGGCGCCGAAGCGGGCGCGGAGCCGATCTGATCGAGATCGAAGAAGCCGAGGAAGGCGCCCGTTTCCGCGTTGAATCTCACGCTGACCGTCGCGCTCCCGCGCTCGAAATCGACCTCCGCCTCGCGCCTGTCCCAATACATATTCTCCTGACGGCGCACCGTCATACGCTCTGCGGAAACGTCCGGCACGCCGACCGTTTCGAGCAGCGACTGCGCGGCGAGGATGAACTCCTCGTCCGAAAGCGGCGCGTAATCTCCGCCCTGCTCGGGCGCGGAGTGATCCGCGCTGCTTATATCGCGGATGATACCGCCGTTTTCCGTTTCCGGATACGTCTCCGGCGCGGGCAGCGTCCAGCGCTTATACGCCGCGTATCCCGTCACGCTGAGCGCCGCGATCGCCGCCGTGCACGCGGCAATCAGCACCGTGCGCCGCAGACGCAGACGCGCCGGGCGTGCGGTTTCCGTTCCGCGTTCCGCAGTCTTCGCTTTTATCCCCTCGAGCATACGACCGACCGCCGCCTCGTCCGGCGCGGCGCGGTCAAACGCCGAGATTATTCTTTCGTCTTTCATCATTCGCTCCTTTCAAGTATGCGCCGCAGCTCGTTTCTGCCGCGGCTCAGATCGCTGCGCACCGTCGATTCCTTTCTGCCGGTCAGCCGCGCTATCTGCGCGGTGGAAAGTCCCTCGTAATAAAAAAGATATATCGGTATACGGTATTTTTCATTCAGCGAACGCACCGCCTCAAGCGTTTCGTCCGGCTCGGGATCGTCGGCGGAGCCGCAGCGTTCCTCTTCAAGCGGCAGGTCGCCGCGCCGCTTTTTGCGCAGCTCGTCGCGGCAGACGTTCTTCGCGACCGCGATCAGCCACGCCTTTACGCCGTCCGAGTCCGCGAAATCGCGGCGGGAAAGCGCGAGCTTGACGAAGGTATCCTGCACCGCGTCCTCAACGTCGGACGCTTCGCGCAGAAAGGTCAGGCAAACGTTCCAGACCGTGCGGTAATGCGTCCGGTAAACGCGCTCAAGCTCTTCAAGCGACATCAGCCGCCACCTCCTTTGTTTTCTCTTTCCGACGTCGGCACTATTATAACGCTTATGGGGGCGGAATTGTTGCAAAAACCCCGTCCGGAATTCGGACGGGGTTTTCTTTGAGTTATGAGTTTGTGCGCGTGAGGTGTGGGATCCCTCGCTTCGCTCGGGATGACAACCCCTCAGTCGCCTTTCGGCGACAGCTCCCCTTGCACAGGGGCGCTTTTGCGCCTTACAGCGCTACGTTCTCGATGACGAGCACGCCGTCGTAGCCGACGGTGCCGACGTAGTTGACGGGCGCGCCGTCAATGAAGAACCAGACGCTCACGGTCTGACCCGCGAGCTTCGCGCCGACGTAGGAGGTGACGGTGACGGCGCCGTTATAGGCCTCGTCCGCCGCTTCGCCGTCGATCGTGAAGGCGATGGTCTTCAGCAGCACGAGCTTGGTCATTCCGCTGTCGTCCTTCTTGGAGGCACGGAGCAGCGCGAGGTACGCGCTCTGCGAATAGACTATGTCGGTCAGCTCGACCTCGACGTTCTGCGCGAACTCGGCGTCGAAGGTCAGGCCGCTCGCGGTATCCTCGATCGACTGCGGCTCGAAGGGCGCGGGATCGACGACGACGGCGAGGCGGGTCGTGAAGCCCTCGTACAGATCGGCGTAAGTTCCGGTCGGGGTGAAGGTCAGCTCGAAGGAACTGCCGCTCTGCGCGGAAGTCGGCTGCGCGTCGGGAGTTGCCCACGCCCAGACGCCTTCGATATCGCCGGTGTCGCCGCCGGTCAGAGTCGCTTCCGCGAGAGTCTGCGGATACGTGACGTGAGCGGCGGTCGGGAGCGTATAGTTCTTGATAACGCCCTTGCCGATAAGGCCGGTGAAGTCGCTCGTGACGGTGTCTTCCGCTTCCGCGCTGTAAAGCTCCGCGCGGACGGACTTGCCGATCTCGGCGGCGGTCAGCGTGTAGGTCGCGCCGGTGCCGAGCAGGTCGCCGTCTTCGTTATACCATCTTACGACCGCGTCGGTGATGAAGGCCGGGACGTCGATCGCGGTGGCGGTCAGCGTTTCGCCGTACTTCTCGACGCCGCTGATCGTGATCTGCGTGTTGGCGTCGAAGACGAAGAGCGCCTTGTAATCCGCTTCCGCGGCGACCAGCGTCGCGTAGTTGGTGACGAGCGCCTGCTGCGCGGGAGTCAGGTCTTCGTAGCCCGCTCTCGCGGCGTCGATCTTCGCCTTCTGATCGGCGAGGACTTCGGTCACGGGACCGATGGCGTCGATCGCCGCGATGACGGCGTCGAGCGCCTCGTCGTGAGCGACGACCACGGTAACGCACACCGCGTCGGTGTCGTTATGGTTCGCGTCGCCGGCGACCTTGTACCAGACGTAATAAGTGTCGGCCGCGGTCGCCTCGGGGATGGAATCGCCGAAGGTTCCGGGCGCCGTGGCGGTGCCGAGCGCGTACTTCATTGTGCCGCCGGCGGCTTCGCCGGTAACGGTCAGGAGCGGCTTGGTCGCTCCGTCGAAGGTCCATTCGTTCGCTGCGACAGAAGCGGCGGTCGAACCCGCCTTGCCCACGGTGACGGTGACGTCGACGTGTTCGACGGCGTTGAAGTTATCGGTATCGTCGGGGGTGAACTTCGCCTTGAAGACGTTGCTGCCGGCGGTGCCGACGGGGGTCGTTCCCTCGTCCTCCCATTCCCAGCCGTCGGGCAGGGCAACGGAGGAGAGCGTATCGCCGTAAGTTGCGTTCAGACCCGTGGGAACGGTATAAGCCGGAGTCGCCTTGCCGACCGTGACGGTGACGTCGACGTGTTCGACGGCGTTGTAGTTATCGGTATCGTCGGGGGTGAACTTCGCCTTGAAGACGTTGCTGCCGGCGGTGCCGACGGGGGTCGTTCCCTCGTCCTCCCATTCCCAGCCGTCGGGCAGGGCAACGGAGGAGAGCGTATCGCCGTAAG
>JAFRVI010000031.1 GCA_017438525.1 Clostridia bacterium | reverse complement strand
GTTTTGAACGAGATGTTTATCGTTCAGGCAAAACAACAAAACAGCGGTCATACTTGATGTATGGCCGCTGTTTTTTGTGAAGCATGGGCGGGAAACAGCCGTTCAAAACCCGACTTATCCCTAATTTGCGCGCCCTTTAGGGCGGCTTCTTTTATGCAATTCGATTACAGTTTCTTTTCAAAGCAGACTGCGTCGGCTTCGCTGTCGTAAGGCGGGTATTTTTCCCGCAGAGCGTATCCGTTCCTCAGGTAGAAGCCGATGGCGTGGGCGTTTCCCTCGCGGCATTCCAGAATAAGCCGGGCGTAACCGAGTCCGCGCGCGCGTTCCTCCACCGCGCGCATAAGCGCCGCGCCGGCGCCGACGTGATTGTTCCGCGCGTAAACGCGCTGGACTTCGCCGGTATCGCCGTCGAACCTGCGGACGCCCGCGCAGCAGACGGGCGTTTCGCCGTCGTAGCCGACGAGGAAAAACGCTTTTTCGCGTCCGAAATCGTCGAGGCGGATATGCGCCGTACCGTTATGCCCGAGTATGCTCATCAGCGTGTCGTTCAACTCGTTCAAAAGCATACGGGCGTCAGGCGAATCGGCGTCGGTTTTTACAAAAGAAAAACTCATGCGGGTCCCCTTCTCTGTAACAGTTCGGTTCGCGCGCCGCTGTCAGTCGACGTTGATCTTTTTGAGATAGAGCTTCCCGCCTATCCACGCGAGCAGCGCGCTGAGCGCGACGTAGTATGCGGTCAGCGTTGAGCCGATTTTCCAGAAAGACGTCGAAAACGGAGAACCTCCTTCGGTGAATATGGCTTTTATCGCGGGATCGGCTATTCCCAGCAGATATACCAGCGGCAACGCCGCAAGACCTGCGCATACGTATATCGCCGCGGCGAAAAGCACCGACTTCAGCGTGCGCGATCCGTCGAAAGAATAACCGATAATCGTGCCGACGATGCCGCAAAACAGAAGGAATATCATTTCCATAAGCAGCGTCGTCGCGATAAGCACCGCGGTCGCCGCGCCCGCCGCCGTCGAGAAAGCCGCTTTAACGCCGTCAATAAAATCGGCGTTGATAAATAGCAGCAACGCGCACAGCGCGGCAAATATTACGCTGACGGTCACAGCGACAGCGGATGAAATCAGATGCGAACGGTAAAGCTTCGCGCGCGGCAGAGGCAGGGTGTGATACAGATACGATTCGTCCTTATACGACGTATGAGTGAAGCGGACCCAGCAGCGGATAAGCATATTTATCACGGTCGACACCGCCATCGAGATCGCGATTCCGAAAAAGAGCCGGTTGATAAAAAGTCCTACCGCCGAATCCGTGACCGGATCGGTCAGGCGGCATATGATAACGGATACCGCCGCGAACGCCGCGTAGTACGCGGGGAGCTTCACGTCCCAGAGAAGATGGCGCTTGATCAGGTTTTTCATCATTTTACCGTCCTCCTGAAAATCTCGTCTATCGAGGCGTTCTCCCTCTCGCGCAGCTCGTCGGCGGCGCCGGAGAGCGCGACGACGCCGTCCCGGATAATCACGACCTCGTCGAGGATACGCTCGACCTCAGCGATCATGTGAGTGGAAATTATCAAGCTCGCGCCGTCGCGGAAATTCGACAGGATCGTGTCGAGTATCGTTTCGCGCGTCGCGGGATCGACGCCGCCGAGCGGCTCGTCAAGAATATAGAGGTCGGCTTCCCTGCTCATCACCAGGATAAGCTGCAGCTTTTCCTGCATACCCTTGCTCATTTTGCGTATGCGCATTTCCTCTTTCAGATCGAGCTCTCGCAGAAGCTGACGCGCGCGGTCCGCGTTGAAGTCGGCGTAGAACTCGCCGAAAAAGCGCAGCGCGCCGGATATCTTCATATCGCGGTCGAGGTAGGTGCGCTCGGGCAGATACGATATGCGCGCCTTGCTCTTCTCCCCGATCGGCTCGCCGCAGAAGAGTATCCTGCCCTCGTCCGGCGTGAGCAGATCGTTCATCAGCTTGAAAAGCGTCGATTTGCCGGCGCCGTTCTTCCCGAGCAGCCCGACGATGCGGTCGGGACGGATGGAGAGATCCACTCCCTTCAGCACCTCGTTCGTTCCGTAGCGTTTCTTTACGCCTTCGCAGGTTATCCAATCCATTTTATCTGTTCTCCTCCCAGAACTGTCGTATTTCTTCGTCGGTCATTCCGATGCCTTTTAACTCGCGCCGCAGACGTTCGAGACTTTCACGCGCAAGCTTTTCCTTTTCGCAGCGGATATGCGTCTCGTCGAGGGTGACGAATTTGCCGTTCGTGCGCTCCGTGAAAAGCAGGCCGTCTTCCTCCAGCTCGCCGAGCGCGCGCTGAACGGTGTTCGGATTGACCTTCGCCCGCACCGCGAGCTCGCGCACCGACGGCAGACGGCTGCCCGGCGGCAGCTCGCCCGAAACTATCCCGATGCGAATCCGCTGCACAAGCTGCATATATATCGGCCGTTCGTTGTCGAATTCAAACTCCACGCGCTCACTTCCCTTCCGTCTTCGCTCGGGCGGCCTGCCCGCGCTTCACTGTATTACTTAACTAACACAATGATACAACCGTATCCTTGATTTGTCAAGCGTTTTTTTCAAATCCGTTCCACTCGCAAAAACTTTTTTTAATTTAAAAGAAGCTTCAAGGTTCATTCAATCTTTGCCGGTATAATCATAATCAGAAAACAGGAGAGCGGTACGCCGCTTCCCGTTTATAGAAGACAGGCGGACGGTTCAAAAACGCTTGCGGCGGCACGATCCGCGCCGTCTTATCACAAGGAGGTAATAAATATGAAAAACAACAAACGCACGGGTAATCGTTTCAAGAGGATCGCGGCATTGCTGCTCATCCTCGCCATGACGGCCGTTTTCGCGCTCGTTTCGGGCTGCGGCTCGGAATCCGAAACGGCGGCCGACGGAAACGCGGCGGCGGAATTCACGCTTCCGGACGTTGAAGCGCCCGCCGCGTCGCTCGCCGAGGCGACGGTATACGACGTTTCCGACGCGACGGGCTTCGTATTCTCCGATTCGGAGATAACGGTGACTGATGGCGCCTACGACGGATACAAGGTCGAAGGCACGTCGCTGTCGATAACCGCCGCCGGCACCTACGTCGTTTCCGGCTCCTGCTCCAACGGCACGATCGTAGTCAAGAAGAACGTCACCGGAGTCACGCTCGTGCTGAGCGGGCTCGACCTCTCCGCCTCCGCGACCGCGCCAGTCACCTGCAACAAGGGCAGCGAGGCGCGCATCATCGCCGCGGAAGGCACGGTCAACAACCTGGCGGACGACGAATTCAACAACGACGACGTCTACACCGACGAAACGCTCTATCCCGACATAGAGAACGCCGTCATCAAATGCAAGGACGGCTCGAACGTCACCATATGCGGCTCCGGAACGATAAACGTCACCGCGAACGGCAAAAACGGCGTCAAGGGCGGCTATGACCTCTACGAAGAAGACGAAGAGGGCAACGCTACCGACAAGCTGATTTCGGAAGCTTCGCTGACCGTTAAAGAGGTAACGCTCAACATCACCGCGATGGCGGGCGACGGACTGAAATCCGACAAGCTGCTGAACGTCCTCTCCGGCAATATCACAGTCGCCGCGGCCTCTGACGGAGTCAAATCCGACTACGTCATGAACATCGGCACGAAGGGCGTCGACGGCCCGACGATAACCGTTACGAAGGCGGAGGAAGGCGTCGAGGCGGCAACGATCAACGTCTGGTCCGGCAGCGTAAACGTCAGCGCGTCCGAAGACGGCATCAACGCCGCTAATTCCGATCTTGAAAACTACGCCTACAGTTACAACCAGTTCGGCGGCAGCGTCGTCGTCGACGTTACGGGCGGCGACGGCATCGATTCCAACGGCACGACCTACCTGCTGGGCGGCACGCTCGAGGTATACGCACCCTCGCAGGGCGACGGCGACCCGCTCGATTCCGACAGCGTCACCTATTTCGGCGGCGCGACCGTTCTCGCGGTAGGCCATACCGGAATGGCGCAGAGATACAACGCCTCGACTCCCTACGCCGAATTCAGCGGCAGCGGACTCGTCGCCGCCGGCGGCGAGATCAGGATAACCGCCGCGGACGGCAGCGTCCTCTATACCGCGAAAGCGGTGCGCGACGCAAGCAGCGTCCTCTTCACAAGTCCGGATCTGACCTCCGGCGAGACGTATACGCTCAACGGCGGCGCGACCGCGGCGGCGGGATACTCCTCCTCCAACGGCGGAGGTCGCGGCGGCTTCGGCGGCGGACAGCGCCCCGACGGAAACAAAGGCGAACGCCCCGACGGCGGACAAACCTCCGACGGTGAAAAACGCGAGCATCCGGACGGCGGACAGCGCCCCGACGGAAGCGGAACGGAATTCCGCGGCAACGGCGAGACGCCTCCCGAGCTTCCCGACGGCGAAACGCCTCCCGAGCTCCCCAACGGCGAAACGCCCCCCAGCCCTCCCGACGGCGAAGCCCTGCCGGACTTTCCCGATGAAGGAACACACGCTTGACGATAGTTTTCCCTCCCGGCTTCGGCGCGGTATCAGCCGAAGCAAAAGCAGCGCCCGAAGGCAATTGCCTTCGGGCGCTGCGCGTTATGTGCAATTATCAGTTATCGAGGAAGTCCTTGAGCTTCTTGGAGCCGCATTATGCGAGACCTGCGGCGATGCGGAGTATGGCGAGCGCGTCGGAAACTGTTATCCTGCCGTCGAAATCGAGGTCGCCTTCAATGAGCGCGGCTTCGTCCGCCTCGGCAAGCTTCGCCGCGATACGCAGCGCGGAGAGCGCGTCGGAAACGGTTACAGTCCCGTCGCCGTCGAAATCTCCGATCGTGCCGATCAGCTCGAAGTTATAGCCGAAGTATTCAGCTATCCGGTGCGCGAATGAGTGCGCGCACACCTTCAGCGTGGCGCGGGTGGAATATCCGAACGGATACGCGGAATCCGCCTTGACGCTCGCGGGTACTGTAACGCTCTCGAGCGAATTGCAGCCGGCAAAAGCGTAATACATGATCGCTTCCAGTCTATCCGGCAGGTCAACGCTCTTCAGGTTGACGCAATCGGCGAACGCCTCCCGCCCTATACGCTTCAAGCTATCCGGCAGGGTGACGCTGACAAGGTTTTTGCAATTTGCAAACGCTTTGTCGGCGATGGTCACGACCCCGTCCGGGAGGGTGATCTCCGTCAGCCCTTCGCAGCCCATGAACGCGCCGGGACCTATCGACTTGACGCTGCCGTCGGAAGGGATAACGCTCGCGTCGCAGCCGAGGACGATCTGCTTGCCCTCTTTGATAAGGCAATCGCCTTCCAGCTTGAAGATCTCGTTGTCCTCCGCTAAAGAGACGGCTTCGAGATGTCTGCCGAGCGCGCCATACCCTATTTCCGTCAGACTCGCGGGGAGCGAGATCGACTCGACGGAGCCGGCGGTGAAATACGCGAACGCGTTGACGCCGAGAGAGGTAACGCCCTCTTCGACGACTATGCTCGTCACGGGAAGCTCGACCCACGGCGGCATATCATCCGGCGAATTCGCGTAATAATCCGTCATCGCGCCCTCGCCGCCGACGGTGAGCACGCCGTTATCAAAAGTCCACGTCAGACCGTCGCCGCATGAGCCGCTTTCCGCGGCGGCGGCAGGCAAGGCGGCGATACCGAGCAGCATTACCGCCGCTGTAATCAAAGAGATCGTTTTTGCAAACCTTTTCATAAAAGCATACCTCCTTTTTAATCAAAGCGCTCTATATACAAGTATATATATAATTTGTCAAGAGGTATCTCAGGATTCTTAACGCTATCCTTAATGCCAAGATTATTATATCACATATCGCACGGGAAAACAAGTCAACAAATCGGGCAAAGCTGAATTGATTGTAAAGCAAAACACACCGGCTTTTCCGGTGTGTTTTGCGTTTATTCTGTAATAATCTATCGCCATCCGTGGAAAAGCGGGATCAGTTATCGAGGAAGTCCTTAAGCTTCTTGGAGCGCATCGGGTGGCGGAGCTTGCGGAGGGCTTTCGCCTCGATCTGTCTGATGCGTTCGCGGGTGACGCCGAACTCGTCGCCGACCTCTTCAAGCGTGCGCGGTCTGCCGTCAACGAGGCCGAAGCGCAGGCGCAGCACCTTCTCCTCTCTGGGAGTCAGCGTGAAGAGCACCTCGGAGATGGTCTCCTTGAGAAGCTCGCGGGAGGCGGCGTCGGCGGGCGCGGGGGCGTCCTCGTCCGGGATGAAGTCGCCGAGGTGGCTGTCCTCCTCCTTGCCGATAGGCGTTTCGAGGGAGACCGGCTCCTGCGCGATCTTCATTATTTCGTGTATCTTTTCGACCGACATGCCCGCTTCCTCGGCGATCTCGTTGGCGGTCGGCGTTCTGCCGAGCTCCTGAACGAGCTGGCGCTCGATGCGGACGATCTTGTTTATCGTTTCGACCATGTGGACGGGGATGCGGATGATCCTCGCCTGGTCGGCGATGGCTCTGGTTATCGCCTGGCGGATCCACCACGTCGCGTAGGTGGAGAACTTATAGCCCTTGGTGTAGTCGAACTTTTCGACGGCGCGGATAAGACCGAGGTTGCCCTCCTGGATAAGATCGAGGAATAGCATTCCGCGGCCGACGTAGCGCTTCGCGATGCTGACGACGAGGCGGAGGTTGGCTTCGGAAAGCTTTTTGCGCGCTTCGATATCGCCGTTCTGCATCTTTATCGCGAGCTCGACCTCTTCGTCCGCGCTGAGCAGCGGGACGCGGCCGATTTCTTTCAGATACATCTTGACGGGGTCGTCGTTGGTGGCGGCTTCGGCAAGCGCCTCTTCCTTCTTATCCTCGTCGTAGTCGTCGAGGATGTCTTTGTCGAGGTCCTTATCGGGATCGAGGTCGTCGATGGAGTCGTCGAGCTGTATGTCTTCGATGACTTCTATGCCCGCCTCTTCAAACGCCTCATACATCCTCTCGATCTGATCGACGTCGAGATCGGAGTCGTCGAGCACGTCCATTATCTCTTTGCTGGTCAGGGAACCCTTTGCCTTTCCGTATTCGATAAGCTCTTTTACAATATTCTTTTTCTCGCTCATGATTCTTCCATCCCTTTCATTCTGCTTCCGGCTTGCGCTGACCGCCCTTGCCGAGCCCCGCTATGTAGTCTTTCAGCTCCTCGGGCGACATTTCCTTGATAGTGTCTCGCGTCAGCTTGCCTTTTTCTTCTTTCAACACCGATATCGCTTTTTTAAGCGCCGCCGTGTCATACGGCTCCTTATCGGCGTCGAGCATTATGCGCGTCACCGCGCTCATCTCCGTGACGGGATCGAAATCCGCGTTGAAGTCCGACAGACCAGGCGTTCTTCCGTCTGAAACGACGCTGACAATACAATCAAATATCCTGCGGTCAAACTCCGTGACGAAATCGGAATCCGTCATTTCGGTTTTAACGATATCGTAAGCCGAGGGGTTCGCATACAGACAGCGCAGTATTTCTTCTTCCGCTCGTGCGGCCCTCAGATTAGCGCGTTTTTCGGGATTCGCTTTATCGTCGGAACCGAATGAAGCGCGTATGCGCTGCTTCTGTTCCTTGACGAGTTCGCGCTTGCCCGTTTGCTTGCGGCGGCTCTCGATCTCGCTTAATACCGTCCGCTTATCGACGGAGGTCTGCTCCGCGACGCGCGACGCGTATATCTCGCGCTTCAGCTGGTTATCCTCCGCCGCGATGACGTCAACGGCGGCGTTGATGTAACGCACCTTGCCGTCCGCTTTCGTTATGTCGTTGTCTCTTTTTAAAAGATCGAGCCGGTAATCAACGTAGCTCCCCGAGCCGTAAAGCAGCTCGCCGAAGGCGTCTGCGCCGTAACGGCGTATGAATTCGTCCGGGTCCTTCGCCCCCTTGTAGTCGAGGACGTTTATGGAAATGCCCGTCGGCTTGAAAAGCTCTATCGCCTTTGACGTGGCGGTCCTGCCGGCTCCGTCGGAGTCGTAGGCGATGGTGACTTCGTCGAAATAGCGCGCAAGAAGCCGCGCCTGATCCGCGGTTATCGCGGTGCCGCAGGTCGCTACGGCGCCGGTGAATCCCGCTTCGTGCAGCGACACGGTATCGAGATAGCCCTCGGTAAGTATAAGCTTGTCCGCGCCTTTGGCGAAGTTCAGCGCGAACACCGTCTGCCCCTTGCGGTAGACCGGCGTATTCGACGAGTTGATATACTTGCGCGGGTCATCGTCTCCGACGCGCCTGCCGCCGAAGGCGACGACTCTGCCGGTTATGTCGATTATCGGGAAGATCACGCGGTCGCGGAAAACGTCGTAGCAGCCGCCCTTCTTGCCCTTCGAAGCAAGGAACGCGGAGATCATTTCATCTTCCCTGTAGCCCTTTGATTTAAGGTGGTTCGTCAGCGCGTCCCAACTGTCCGGCGCGTAGCCGATGCCGAAATGCGTTATCGTCTTCTTTTTAAGTCCTCGCCTGCGGAGGTATTCCATTCCGCGCGCTCCGGCTTCGGAAACGAGCGTCTCATGGAAGAACCTCGCGGCGTCCTTGTTCATCGCGAGCACGCGGGCGCGAAGGCGCGCCGCCTTCTCCTCTTCCTCGTTCTGCTCGAGGCGTACTCCCGCGCGGTCGGCGAGCAGCTTGACAGCCTCGGGATATTCGAGCGATTCCTCGCGCATGACGAAGGTTATCACGTCGCCGCCCGCGCCGCAGCCGAAACAGTAAAACGACTGCGTATCGCTGAAAACGGTAAACGACGGCGTCTTTTCGCTGTGAAACGGGCACAGACCGACGAACCTGCTGCCGTTCGGCTTCAGGGTGACATAGCGTGAAATTGTCTCCTCTATCGGGCATCGTTCCTTGATGCTCCGCAGGACGTCGTCCGTTATCCTCATAGCCCTTTCCTTAATCACTTATAGCTCTTCGGGATGTAAATATCCTCAAATACGCTGATAAGATAGGTATCCGTCATGCCCGCTATGTAGTCGCATACGACGCGTTCGACGCCGTCGGACTCGATGTAGTTTTTGTAACCGCCCGGGAGCTTATCCGGATTCTTGCAGAAATACTCGTAAAGACGGATTATCGCGGCTTTCGCCTTCTTTTCCTCGCCCTTTGCGAGCGGGTTGTAATAGACCTTTTCGTAAAGAAGCGTGTGGAGCTCGTCGTAAAGCTTCTTTATTTCCGGCTCCATAGTGATTATTTCGCTGTTCTCGCTTGCTCGGACGAGCGAGCAGATCATCGTGGTGATCCTGCCGGAATGCGACCTGCCGAGCCCTTCGAGAATATCGGCGGGGATGTCGCCGGGTTTGAGGATCCCTGCGGTCTCCGCGTCGTCGATGTCGTGGTTCATATACGCGATGTGGTCGGCGTAGCGGACGACCTGCCCTTCAAGCGTCGCGGCGAGCGGGTCGCAGGTGTGGCGGAGGATGCCGTCGCGCACTTCGTAAGTCAGGTTCAGTCCCTGCCTGTTGCGCTCGAGCACGTCCACGACGCGCAGCGAATGCTCGTAATGCTTAAAGCCGGTCGGTGATACCTCGTTCAGCGCCGCTTCGCCGGAGTGGCCGAAGGGAGTGTGGCCGAGGTCGTGGCCGAGGGATATCGCTTCCGTAAGGTCTTCGTTGAGGCGGAGCGCGCGCGCGATGGTGCGCGCGATCTGCGCTACCTCAAGCGTATGCGTCAGGCGGGTGCGGAAATGGTCGCCCTCCGGCGCGAGAAAGACCTGCGTCTTGTGCTTGAGGCGGCGGAATGACTTGCAGTGGATGATCCTGTCGCGATCGCGCTGAAAATCGGTGCGCAGCGGGCAGGGATCTATCGGCTTCCGCCTCCCCTTCGTGTCGCGGCTCTTGACGGCGCGGGGCGAAAGGAACTCGTATTCAAAGTCTTCGTATGCAACTCTCGGGTCCATATCATTCCTCCGCGCTAAAGCGCGACGAATTCGGCGGAGTCGGAAACCTCGGTTTCCGCCGTGCCGTTTGTCGCTTCCGTGACGGAGGCGACGTATTTCTCAACGTCCTCGCTCCTGACCAGGCAGGCGAGGGCGACTTTGTCGCTGTAATCGACGCCGTCGAGCTTGCCGGCGGCTTCCGCGAGCAGAGAAACTCTGCCGTGGTAGGAGTATTCATAGCGGGAGCGGACTCTGCGGCACTCGGTCATCGTGACCTTCTTCGCCGCCGCTACCGCTTCCGCCGCCGCCTTCGTGTAGGCGCGGACGAGCCCGGGCGCGCCGAGCAGTATGCCGCCGAAGTAGCGGGTGACGGTGACGACGACGTCGGTAAGTCCGGCGTTTTTCAGCACCTCGAGACAGGGCATCCCGCCCGTCCCCTGCGGCTCGCCGTCGTCGGAATAGCGGACGGCGCTTCCGCCGGAGGCGATATACGCGAAGACGTTGTGGCGCGCGTCGCGTTCAAGCGCGCGGACACGCGAAACGAACGCTGCGGCTTCCCTTTCGTCCGCGGCGTGAGCTATTCTGCCTATGAATTCGGAGCGCTTCTCGGTGTGGCGGGCTTCCGCTTCTTCAAAAACGGTCATATACTCCATACCGGCACCCCTATGCGAAAACGCAATTATTTTTACTATGCCCGAAAAGCACAAGCCGTATTGAGCTTGTGCTTCGAGAACTCGTTGTATTCTTCAATAGGTCGGCTTGATAAACTATCGGCATATCCTCCCGTAATAATTTACGTCGGAGCGATGCTGAACAGTCTTATTTGTTGTTATTAAGGCCGAACTTCTTGTTGAACTTATCAACACGTCCGCCGGTGTCGACCAGCTTCTGCTTGCCGGAGTAGAAGGGATGGCACTTTGAGCAGATGTCAACGCGCAGGTCCTTCTTGGTGGAGGAAGTCTCGATGACTTCTCCGCAGGCGCACTTGATGGTCGTCGGCTGATAGTTAGGATGGATTCCTTCCTTCATTGCACAAAACCTCTTTTCCTTGGCTGATCGGCGTAAAGTACGATCAGTTCTTAATCAGCAAGAGTCATTATACTATATGGTTCTCATAAATGCAAGTGTTTTTTTCAAAAAAACGCGTTTTTTTTGAAAGCGTCCCGAAAGCCGCTAAACGAGCCGTTCCCGCGCGAGTCCGACGGCGCAGCGGAGCGCGGAAAGCGCGTCCGCGACGGTGATCCTGCCGTCGCCGTCGAAGTCGCCGGCGGATGCCTGCTCCTCCGAAGGCGCGAGCAGTCCGGCCGCGATGCGAAGCGCGAGCAGCGCGTCGCTGACGGTGACTTTTCCGTCGCCGTCAAGCTCACCGAGCTTGACCGGAGCTTCGCCGTACCAGCAGACCTCGAGCTCCGCGATCTGCATACGCCTTCTGTTCTGATTGTAGGGGTTGCCGCGGAACTTCGCGCCCTCGAACTTCACGTATTGCGCCTCGATGCCGTCGAAGTCGACGGTGAAGAAGTCGGTCGGGCGATCAAAGCCGGTTTCTTCGCGAACGACGTACCAGCTTTCGCCGTCGTCGCTGACGCTGACGGTGAAGTCCTCGGGTATGCCGAAGCCCGCGTCGTCGCCGATGACGCGCGGATAGATCACGAGCTGGTTTATCGCCTTCGGCTCGCCGAGGTTGACGTATACCCACTCGCTCCTGCCGCCGCTGACGTTTTTCGACGACCAGCCCTCGTTTTCACCCGGGCGCGTGTCGCGAACGCCGTCGTTGACGAAGCGCTGGCGCAACGCGGCGTCGTTGACATAAGCCGTGGAGACGACGGTGCGGCAGCCGAGTGCGTAGTTCTCGCTGAACGGCAGCGAGGTCGGCGCGAAGCGGACGTTCAGCTCCGCGTCGGCGTCCATCGTCAGCGTAAGAGCGCTTTCGCGCGAGCCGAGCGTGCCGTCGAAGCCGGCGAAGCAGTAAGCGCGCGCGGGTATCGCCTCTACCGTCACCTGCGTTCCGGCGGCGAAGCTTTCTTCATACGGCAGCGCGACCGGCGTTCCGTTGACCTCCGCCCCGCCGTTTTCCGTTTCGTTTATCTTCAGCGTGAAGCTGTCGCCGGACGGCTTCGGCGCGGCGTATGAGCCGACGCTCCATTCGCCCGGGCCCGCCTCAAAATAGACGTGGCTGTAATCATCGTAAGCGTAGGTTATACCCACGGCGCCGGTATTCGCAACGCCGTTGTTCCATATCGTCACGCCGCCGGAAACGACCGCGGTCGCGCCCTCGGCGCGCGGAACGGCGAGTAGCGCGGCGCTGCCCTCCGGCACGTTGACGGTCATAGTGAAGCCGCCGTCATTCTTCTCGGCCTCCACCTCGATCAGACCCTTGACGGACGGGATCCCGGCATTGACCTTCGTTATCCGCCCGCCGAGCTGCGGCTTGACGATGAACTTTTCGTAACCCGCCTCAAGCGGACGCACGCCCGCGGCGTAGCCGGAAAGCGAAACGAGTCCGCCGCCCGCCCAGCCGTGGTTCGCGCTGCCGTCGGTCCACCGCTCCGGCAGAGTCGGATTCGGCGACGTAACGGCGTCGTAATAGCTCTCCTTCATCC
The DNA here is from genome assembly GCA_017438525.1 of Clostridia bacterium. Taxonomy (NCBI): domain Bacteria; kingdom Bacillati; phylum Bacillota; class Clostridia; species Clostridia bacterium. The sequence goes on along the minus strand of JAFRVI010000031.1, from coordinate 33,732 downwards.
GCTGTTCCGCGGCGTCCGGATAGCCCATGATATAAAGCGCCTCGATGCAGTACTTGACCATATACGGACTGGCGAACTTATTATTCAGCAGTATGTCGCGCAGCGCCGGGAACTTATCGGGCGAAACGAGACCCGCGAAGACCGCGAGCGCCTGCGCTCTGTCGTCGGCGGGACCGGCGTAGGTCGAGGAGCGGTATTCGCTCCCGTTCCAGAAGAGGCGGTCGAACTTCGACGCCATGACGCCGCGGACGCCGGAGTAATACTCCGCGGTCTCCGCGTCGCCGAGGGCGGTCGCAAAATCGACGACGGTCTTCACGCCGATATACGCCCAGATATTCAGGCATAGGTCCGTGTCTACGTTGTTACCCCAGTCCACCCAGCTCAAATGCTGCGTATTAGTGCCGTTGCGGCGCTCGAAGGGAACGGTGAACGAGGTCCTGTCAAGTCTGAAAAGCGAGATATACTTCAGCAGCGCGGGGTACGCCTTCTCAAGCGTGAGGCGGTCGCCCGAATAGAGATAGTACTGAAACCACGACATCACGCCCGCGAGCGACTGTCCCGGCAGCTCCGCCCATTCGTTGTAGCGGAGCGACGCCGGCGCGGTGGAGGAAATTACCCCCTCCTCGTTCTGCCAGTTTATGCGGACGGAGATATCCTTGCGGAGCGCATCGAAAACGCGCTCGTCGAGCGTGTAGTACGCGATCTGCGCCTCGTTGACCATGTCGCCGAGCCACGGCGCGCGCTCGGAGTCCGGGCAGTCCATGAACGTGTCGCGAACGTTGACGTAGACGGTATCCGCCGCCTTGCGCCAGAGCGTGTCGTAGAAGTCGTCGTTGCAGTCGAAGTAACCGACTTCCTCGGCGTTGTAGCCGGAGCGGCGGTAGCCGAGCTCAACGACCTCCACGCCGGAGGGTACCGCGAAATCCGCGTACCACCAGTTTATCCACGCGGGCGACTCGTATTCCTGCTCGACGGCTTCGCCGTTTTCGCCGCCCTTCGTCACGTAGGTAACGGAGTATCTGCCGGCGTTCGGGCAGGAGACCTTTATCGTTTTGCCCGCCGGCGCGATCACTTTAAGATACGCGCCGAAGTGTATGTTCGTCGGGAAAAGCACGCGGTATCCGCCGCTTATCTGCTGAATGTGCTCAGTATCGGTGACGGGATAGCTTTCGCGGTCCCACACCTTCCACTCGGGTATCGGACGCGGCCACAGCTCGTTCCACGGCTTATCGCCCGCCGCGCCGACCTCGGCGGCGTTCTCCCAGCCGGACGCGTCGAACTCCGGCTTGTAAAAACCGTCGAAGCCCTGCCGCGCGTCGTAGACGATATGGAACTCCTGCGCGTGGACGTTTACGCGGCTCGACGGCTGATAACCCATATGCCTGCTGACCTTCCAGCTCGAATCGGAGACGACGAGCTCGCCGCCCATCCGCGACTCGAACAGGAACGCGCCCTTGCCGCTGCCGACGTGGGAGTGCCCCTCGTTGCCGTAATACCACACGAGCGCGGCGATGACGTTTTCGCCTTCGCGCAGGTAGGGCGTGAGCACGACCTCGTCGCAGTAGGTCGCGACCTCAGTCACCATTTCGTCAAGGTCGGGCTGTTCGTCGCTCCCCTGCGGGTAGATGTCTTTTTTCAAAAGCGCGGCGCCGCGCTTGAGCTGCCCTTCGTAGACGGCGAGCTCGCCGTTTATCCAGAGCCAGTACTTCGTATCTGCGGCGATCTTCGCGGTTATTTCGCCCTCAAGGTCGGAGGCGGTCAGCGTCATGTCTTTGCGGAACGCCATCCAGCGATTCGCCGCGCCGTCGTCGGAGGGCGACCATATCCACTTCGCCGAGAAGGCATAGTCGCTCCTGCCGAAAGCGTCTTCGCCGCGCGCGACTATCGCCCGCGCGTTGTTCGCGGAAAAATCCGGCCCGTCCGCGAGCGCGAAGGAAGCGGACGGAAGCGTTCCCGCCAGCAACGTCAGCGCGAGCGCGAAGGCGCATATGCGTTTTGTTATCGCGGCGTGTTTCATGGCCGTACCCTCCGGAAATTGCTTGCGGATATATTTTAACACGCTTCCGGCGTTCCGTCAATACGGACGGAGCGCGCTTTTGCATAATATATATGAATAAAAATGTCAAAAACGGCAAAAAAACTCTTGACAAACGCGCGGCGGCAGTGTAAAATAGCACTTGCCGCGTGTTGAGGGCGTGTTTTGTCACGCACAAAGGCGTTTCGCCTGCCCCCGAACAGCGAGTCCTAATGAAAGAGAGGCTTTGTAATGTACGCTATTATCGTTACGGGCGGAAAACAGTACAAGGTTGAAAAGGGAGATCAGATCTACATCGAGAAGCTCGACGCAGCCGAAGGCGAAGAGGTAACCTTCGATCAGGTTCTTTACGTCGGAGACGGCAAGAAGAGCAAGGTCGGCACCCCCACCGTCGCGGGCGCGACCGTCACCGCTTCCGTTCTGAAGAACGGCAAGGGCAAGAAGGTCACCATCCTGAAGTATAAGCCCAAGAAGGATTCCCGCAAAAAGCAGGGTCACAGACAGCCCTATACGAAGGTCGAGATAACCGCCGTTTCCGCCGCCGCCAAGAAAGCGGAGAAGACGGAAGAAGCCGCCGAGTAATGATCGCCGCGGTTTTCAGCAGATCCGGCGGGAAATACGTCGGGTTTGAGATCAGCGGACATTCGGGGCTTGCCGACGCCGGCAGCGACGTGCTCTGCGCAGCGGTTTCGGCAGCAACTGAGCTCGCCGCCAACCTCGCCGGAGGCGAGGCGAAGGTCGACGAAAAAACCGCGAAGGTCACGGTCCGTATCCCCTCCCCCGACGAAAACAGCGAGCGCGTGATACGCGCGCTGCGCGATCAGCTCAAGGGCTATTCGGAAGAATATCCGAAGAACATCAGAATCACAGAACAGGAGTGTGTGTTATGATCAGATTAGGAATACAGTTTTTCGCTCATAAAAAGGGAATGGGCTCCACCAAGAACGGCAGAGATTCCCACTCCAAGCGTCTCGGCGCGAAGCGCGGCGACGGTCAGTACGTCCTCGCCGGCAACATCCTCGTCCGCCAGAGAGGCACCAAGATCCATCCCGGCGTGAACGTCGGCAGAGGTTCCGACGATACCCTTTTCGCCATGATCAGCGGCAAGGTCAAGTTTGAGCGCGTCGGTAAGGACAAGAAGCAGGTCAGCGTCTACGAGGCGTAATTGCTTTGAGTTGAAACCAAAGCGGGGCAGACTTTTCGTCTGCCCCGCTTTTTGTTATGCGGTTTTGCATTGTGAGGCGGCGCGGGCGATTGATAATCGCCCCTACGGGACGCCGCTGCGCGGCTGCACCTCATCCGTCTTGCCGCCTTCCCCTCAAGGTGAATGCTTGTTTGCGGTCATCTTATATTCGGCACCGGATTGAGCGAATCCGGAGACGCGAGCTTCGCGGCGACGCGTAGGATCGCCAGAGCATCCGAGACGGTGATCGTTTCGTCATAGTCGATGTCGCCGATTATGATGCTTTCATACGTTTCTTCAGCAAGCTTCGCGGCGATGCGGAGCGCGGCGAGCGCGTCCGCTACGGTGATCTCGCCGTCGCCGTCAAAGTCGCCCTTCATAGGCGAGTAGAACCCGAAACCGCTCGCGACGACCGTGCAGGAGGCGGTCGCGCCGCCCTTCGCGGTTATCGTTACCGTCGCGGTGCCGTTCAAAAACCCGGTGACGACGGCTCTGTTCTTGCCCGTGGGCATCACCATAATAACGCTGTTGTCCGAGCATTCCCACTCGATGTCGCTGTAGTCGATATCTGCTGCGCCGACGGGACCGAGCCCGAAGATAATCGTTATATCGTTCTTTTCCGGCGTCACGGTGTAGGTCGAATTATTGAACCACGCGCTCGTCGCGAGGACGGTCTTGCCTTTTATGCGGATATAATGGCAGTCGGTTCCCCATACGCCGTCTTTGACGTTGATACCTTTTTCCGGCTTATAGGGCTCGGTATATTCGCCGTTCCAGTTGGAGCCGGACGCGAACTCGCCTTTTTTCAGGATCAATATGTCGTAATAATCATTGGGGAACTCCGCGTAGCCACTGCCCCACGTATCCATAGCGTCTCCCCAGCCGTCCGTCTTGCAAATCAGCTCGCCGTGATTGTAAATCTCCACTCCGGCGCAATCGAGCGCGGGATAATCGGCGTTATCCGTTCCGAGTCCGACGCAGGTCAGCTTCGCGTTATCCTCCACCGTGACGTAAGGGGTGTCGTAATTGAAAATCTGATGCAGACCGTATTTGCCTTTCAGCGTGACCTTGACCTCTTCGCAGAAGTAGACGGAGGCGCCTTCGCCGTAAAGCCCGTCCCGGTCGCACCAGCCCGCGTACGTCTCGAGCGAGCCGTCGCCGATGAAATGAACGTAATCTTGGCCGATATAGACGCCGTGGCAGGCGTCGCCGTCATAGAGATAGTTACCGTAGGTCCCGTTAGTGAAGGTGTTCTCGCCCTTCAGAACAACGAAGATGTCATCGTCGATATAGAGCTGCGCGGAGCGGGTATCATCCTCGCGGTAATACATATCCTTCGCCTTGTAGTTATCAAGCACCAGCACGCGGGTATAGCGGAATGAAATTTCATCATAGCCGTATTCCAGGTCGAGCTCGGTGGGGACGTATTCGCCCTTATCGTAGAAGCGGACGGTGCCGTCAAGGAAGACGTCCGAGGCGTTGAAGGTGTTGATGCGCGTTCCGCTCACCCAGACGTTATAGCCCTGCGGCTCGAAGTAAACGTAAGTTGCGTAGGCGGTGCAGTCAGAGTTCGTGAAGACGCTGCCGTTCTCTATGCAGCCGTCGGACGGGGTGACGAGCTCGCTGCGGTCGAGAACGATGCTGTCAAAGTTGAGGATACCGTAGCTCTTCGCCTTAACGTATAGGCGGCTGTCGCGGACGACGAGCGTTTCATCGTGCACGGCGTCGATGCCTACGGAGGCGTTGGCGGCGGAGACGGTGAGCGACGCCTTATCCAGCGTCAGCGTCGCGCCGTTGCGGACGGCAACGGCGACCGTGCTGCCGCCCGGGTTTAGCTCCAGAGTGCCGCGGCCGGTAATGGTGGTATCAGCCCCGATGCCGAGCCCGGCGTCGCCGCCGTTGATAGTCGTGTATTTCTCAACGTAGATTGTGAGCCCCGGCTGCTCGGTGCGTATCGCATCCACGTTTGAGGCGTAGTCAAGGCTTCCGCCATAAATCGCCAGGGTGTTTGACGAAGGATCGTACGACATCACCTTATTTGTCATTTCGAAGACACGGTTGAAGTTATCGCTCGTTATCTGTATACCGCCGATCCAGAGCTTGAATCTCGCAAATATCGTAACGTTTGCGGCAAGGCCGCCGTCCCGATCCACGATGCTGCCGCCCTGAACTCTGCCGCCGGAGGGCGCGTCTATCTGACAGCCGTTCAGCGTTACGGAGCCGAAGCCGCTGACCGCGGAGTAGGACGACGTGATGACGACGCGGCTGTATCTGAAATCGACGTTATCGCCGTCTCCGGAGCCGCCCCAGATTCCGTAGCGGCCGTCCTTGACGGTAAGGTCCACGGCGGACAGCGTCAGAGCGGCGCCGCCCGTCACGAGAACGCCCGCCAGTCCGCGCGCGAGCGTGAGCTTGCCGGAGCCCGTTACGGTGAGGTCCGCGGAGGTTTGTATCGTCGGATACGAGCTGCCGCCGCGCAGAGTCACGTCCGCGCCGACGTAGATCGTCAGCCCTTGGTTTTCGTTGTCTATAACGCTGCCGTCGGAATAGGTAATATCCTTGTGTAACATAAGCTCATTCAGCACGGGCGTATAGGAGACCGAATAGTCGCCGAGGACGTTGTTCGCGTTGAGGCTCGTGACCTCCACGCCCGCGACGGTGACGCCGTAGCGGATCATCGGTCTGATGGTGAGCTCTTCCACGATCTCGTCACGGTATCTGAACGCGCCGTCCTTAAACTTCGCGAGAGGCGGATCGACGACCTCGCAGTCGATGAGTTCGACTTCGTTTATGCAAGCAATCGCGCCGTGGTAGCCTCTGGCGTGAAGCGTGCTTTCGTCAATCACGAGCTTGCCCTCATGCGAGTAATAATCCCATATGCAGGAATCCGCAGAGGAATACATATCGACGTCAGCGTGGTCCAGCGTCAGGAGAGCGTCATATCTGAGGTTGATACAGTTATAGTGGCTTCGCATCCGCAGCTTACCGGGGCCCTCGATAGTCAGCGTCGCCGCGCCCTGATACGAAACGTTTTCCCCGTAAGTAACTACTCTGATAACGTCGCTGTTGGACCTGAGCTCGGATTCCTCCGCAACGTAGACGGTCAGATCCTTAAGCTTGTCTAAAATCAGGGCGCCTTTTTCATCATCGCCTTCGTTTACGTAGGTGTAATCGAAGTCGCCTTTGATAAAGAGCGTCTTTGTCCTGTCGTAATACTCGAAGACGCCGTCGCCCATAACGTCGGGGGCGTTGCCGTTATTCACGCGGAAACCCGCGATCCAGAGGTCGTATTCGAACGCGATGGTGACCCAGTTCGCCGGCTTGTTCTGTCCGGTGGTGATCGCGCCGTTTTCGATATGGGGGTTGCTCGGCGAGAGTATCTCGCAGCCGCTGTAGTTTACGCCGCCGCGGAAGCCGGTAACGGAGCCGTTATTCGTAAGGCCGTCAAGGAAGCTGTCCTTGATGACGACCTTTTCGTTGGTCGAGGTGTCGGTGCCGCGTAGTCCGTATTTGCTGCCGCCAACGTTGACTCGCGCGGTATCGAGCGTGACGGTCGCGCCCCTCTCCGCGTAGACGCAGCTCGAAACGGCGCTTTTCATCGTCAGCATTCCCTCGCCCTTTATGGTGAGGTCCTTCGTGGTGTGGATGACGACGCCGGGAGTGGTGAGAGTTACGTTCCTGAAGGCGTTTATCCTCAAATTCTTTATCTCGTTATCGATGAGGTTATCCTTGTCATAAGAGAAATCCTTGTGTATGGTCAGCTCGTTTGCGCCGGGGTCGTAGCTGAAGACGCCGTTGCCGAGGATGTCGCTTTCGTTCGCGTCGTTGACTCCCACGCCCGCGACGATGAGATCGTAGAACGCCGTGGGCTCGGGCAGCATATCGGACGGGAGCGTACCGGGATCGTCGCTCGGCTCGATTGTGACTTCCGTAATGTTATACCCATTACTGTCCAATATTCGATAGAGTCCGTTATAACCAAAAGCAACGTTTCCGTCTTCCGGCAGAGTGATGGTGCAATATGAGAGATATATACCGTTGCGAAAATCACCGATAGGGCAAGCAAATCCGTCGGCATTACAGGCATGCACATAGCTGTTCTGAATAATCAGTCTTTCGTTGTTCGATGAATTGTAGCCACCATTGATGCCCCATCTGCCCGTGACGTCAATCCATGCGTCCTTAATTATCAGAGTCGCGTCAGTAGTGGTATTATACACGCTGATGGCGACGTATATTTCGCCGGCAATCGCCGTGAGCTTGCCGGGGCCCGTAATCACGGCGCTATAGTTAAAGTCAAATACCGCCTCGTCGGAGCGCAGCGTCACGTCCTCGGCGATATACACTTCCAGACCCGGCATATCGCTTTCGACTATATCTTCTGACGACGTGCAGTCGCCCCTGACGGTGAGTCTGTTAAGCTCATCGGAGTAGGAAAAGGCGCCGTCGCCGAGAATATCGCTCTTGTTGGCGTCGGTCACCTTGACTCCGGCGACGAGAAGATCGTATTCCGCCGCCGACGCGGGAATGAACGCGTTCGGGAGCAGCGCGAGCAGCATCGCCGCCGCGATGATCGTTGACAGGAGCTTGCGAAGCGTGTGTTTTTTCATTGTTATTGCCTCCTTGTTTTAGGACGCCCGGTAATTATGCGTGAGTATATAAGTATACATATTACTATATTACAACGCAACCGGCGGAAAGTCAAGAAAAAACAAGCTCCGAAAGGGCACGCCCTTCGGAGCTCGTTTGTACCTTTTTATTATCTGCCGGATCACTCGGCGGCTTCTTCGGCCTTTTCCTCGACAGCGGCGGCTTCCTCGACGGGAGCGGCGGCCTCTTCGACGGCCTCTTCGACGGCGGAGGCGGCCTCTTCGACCTTCTCGGCGGTCTCTTCGGCGGCGGCGACGGCTTCCTCAACGGGAGCGGCGGGCGCCTCGGTCTCCGCGGGGACTTCTATCGCGGCGGGATCCTCGGAAGCTTCGGAAACGGTCTCGACCTCTTCGGCGGGAGCTTCTTCGGTCTTCTTGGGGAGCAGCGCTCTGATGGAGAGCCCGACCTTGTGATTCTCGACGTCGATCGAGGTGATCTTCGCCTTGACTTCCTGGCCGACCTTCAGCTCGTCGGACGCCTTCTCTATGCGGCGGTCCGCGATCTGCGAAATGTGGATCAGTCCGTCGATGCCCGGAACGATCGCGACGAACGCGCCGAAGCTCATCAGACGGTTGACCGTCACGTCGATGACGTCGCCGACGGCGAAGTTATCGGTGAAGGTGTTCCACGGGTTATCCTCTTCCTTGCGGTAGCCGAGGGAAATACGCTTCTTCTCGGCGTCGAAATCCTTGACGTAGACTTCGACTCTGTCGCCGATCTTGAAGATGTCTTCCGGCTTCTTGCCGCGCTCCCAGGACATCTCGGAGACGTGGACCATGCCGTCCACTCCGCCGATGTCGATGAAGGCGCCGTAGCTGGTCAGGGACTTGACCTTGCCGGTGTACTTCTTGCCGACCTCGATCTCGGACCACAGCTGCGCGGCAAGCTCCTTGCGCGTGCGGCGTTCGCCCGCCTTGATGGAGCCGATGACTCTGCGGCGGCGCGGGTTGATCTCGAGGATGACTATCTTCTGCGTGGTGCCGACCAGTACGGACAGGTCGCCGTCGCGCGGAATGCCGGTGCGGGACGCGGGGATGAATACGCGCACGCCGTTGACGATGGCGATAACGCCGCCGTTGACAGCGTCGGTAATCGTGCCTTCAAGGGGCTCCTGAGTGCCTACGGCCTTCTCGATCTCTTCATAACCTCTCATGGCGTCGACGCGCTTCTTGGAAAGCGTGACCATACCGTCAACGTCGTTGACTCTGGTGACGATGAGATCCAGCTCGTCTCCGATGGAAACGAGTTCTTCGGGCGACTTGGTGGTGTCGCTGCTGAGTTCGGAAAGCGGAACAAAAGCGTAGTGCTTGGTATTCAGCTCGATCTGAACCTCCGTCGGAGTTATGCCGATAACTCTGCCGGTGACCCTTTCCCCGTTATATAAAGTCTTGAACGTGTAATCGACTGCTTCAGCAAAGCTCATCTCGTCAAGGTTTACTTCCTTAACAGGTTCTTCCTCCTTGACTTCAGTTTCAACGGCCTCGGCCGCTTTGGTCTCCTCGGCTGCTGCCTCGGGCTCCTGCGATTCTATGATCGCATCTCTTGTTTCTTCGTTCATCTTGTGAACAACCTCCTCAATTATTCCCGACGGTGTGGACGCACCGGCGGTAATCCCGACAATATCGGTATATGCATACCTGCCCATGTCGATTTCGTCCGCGGTCTCGACAAGGACGGTATTGTCGCAATGACTGCGGCAAAGCTCGTAAAGCTTCGCCGTGTTGGAGCTGTTCCTGCCGCCGACGACTATCATCGCGTCGCACTTCGCGGCAAGCTCCGCGGCTTCGGTCTGGCGCGCCTCGGTGGCACTGCAGATCGTGTTCACTATCCTCGCTTCCGGAAGCAGCCGGGCGGCAAGCTCGGCGCATTTCCCCCACTCGGAAACGGAAAACGTAGTTTGAGCCGCTATAATTATGCTATTATACTCTACTTTTTTTGATTCGTAAAGAGTTTTTTTGAAATTTTTTTCATTTTTGAAGACAAAGACGGAACATTTTGCATATTTTCCTACGCCTTTGACCTCGGGATGCGTTTCGTCTCCCGCCAGAAGCAGCAAATCGTTCTCGCCGAGCGATTCCGCAAGCTCGTGGATGCGCTTGACGAACGGACAGGTCGCGTCCGCTACCTTCGCTCCGCGTGCGGCGAGCGTCTCGTAAACGCCGGGACCTTCGCCGTGCGAGCGGATGACGACCGTTTCGCCTTCCCGCGCCTCCTGCGGCGAGTCGATGCGGCGCACTCCCGCTTCCGCAAGCTCGCGGGTAACGACTGGGTTATGTATCAGCTCGCCCAGCGTCGCAGCGGGCGCGCCGGAATCGGCAAGCTCGCGGGCGAGCTTCACCGCGCGCGCTACGCCGAAGCAGAAGCCGGCAGTACGGGCGAGAATTACCTCCATTTTTCCGGTACCCTTTCCTTCAGCGCGAAGAGCGTTTCCATAAGCTCCTTCGACTTGCGGCGGTAATCCAGCATCGAGCCGCCATCGACCGAGAATTCGGACGCGGGTATCACGTCGCCGATAACGACGACGTTGCGCGAGAAAGCGCGCACCTTGCCCTTTTTATTGAAGACGTAAACAGGCAGGACGCCGACTCCCGTCTTGTCGGAGAACATCGCGACGCCGGGCTTGCCGTCGTCCGGATCCTCCCTGTGCGGAAGCCGCGTTCCCTGCGGGAAGAGCGCGAAGGTCTTGCCTTCGTTAATAATTTCATAGACGCGGTTGGTGGCGTCCGAATCGCGCATCCCGCGGTGCACCGGGAACGCGCCGAGCGCCTTTATCAGCGCTCCGAACGGCTTGAAGCGGAAGAGCTCCGCCTTGCCCATGTAATACAGCCGCTTTTTGCACGCCATGCCGATAAGGATCGGGTCGATGAAGGACGTGTGGTTCGAGGCGACTATCACCTGTTCGTCCGTCGGGAAGCCCTTTTTGTTGATAACGCGCTGCCCGTAAAACAGCTTGAAAAACGGGTAAACGATAACCTTGGCTACCGCGTAAAAACTCATCAGACAAGCTCTCCTATCATTCGGGAAATAAAGGCGACCACCTGCTCGAAGCTCATGTTCGTGGAGTCGATAATGCAGGCGTCGGGAGCGGGTTTAAGCGGAGATATTTCTCGGGTGCTGTCCTGCTCGTCGCGCTGCTTGATCTCCTCGACGACCGTGGCGTAGTCCGCTTCGATCCCCTTCTCCGCGAGCTGCTTGACGCGCCGCGCGGCGCGTTCCTCGGCGGAGGCGGTGAGGAATATCTTGATATCCGCGTTCGGCAGGATCACCGTGCCGATGTCGCGGCCGTCCATGATGCAGTCGTTCTTCGCGGCGATGCCGCGCTGAAGCTCGAGCAGGAACGCCCTGACCGCCGGCATCGCGGATATATCCGACGCCGCCATGGCGACCGGCTGGGTGCGTATCTCGTCGCTGACGTCGCGCCCTCCGAGCAGCACGCGCTGCTCGCCGTCGGTGAAGCGCAGGGATATCTCCGTTCCGGGAAGGAGCGCCTCCACCACGGCTTCGTCATGCGTATCGACGCCGCTTTCGAGCACGCGCAGGGCGACAGCGCGGTAAAGCGCGCCGGTGTCGAGATAGAGCATCCCGCGCCGCGCCGCGACTTCTTTCGCGACGGTGCTTTTGCCCGCGCCGGAGGGTCCGTCAATCGCTATATTGAGCATTATTCTGCCTCTGCCGGCGCTTCGCCGCGGCCGATGTTCTTCATGTTCTGACGCGCCTTGCGGATCTCGGTGAGCTCCTGGGTGAGCACCTCGTCGGTGTGCTTGAGCATATTCTCGATATACTCGTTGGTGGAGCGCTTCAGCTCGGCGGACATCTTGTTCGCCTGGGCGACGGTCTCGTTCGCCTTCTGCTGCGCGGCCTTGTAGACCTCTTCCTGCGTGACCATGAACGCCGCCTTTTCCTCGGCTACGCGGATAACGGTATCCGCTTCACGTCTGGCGTCGGCGATGATCTTGTTGCGGTCCGCGACGATGGTCTTCGCCTGGCGGATCTCGGCGGGCATGTTGAGGCGGATATCCTGGACGACGTCCTTTATCTGCTCAACGTCCACCATGCTCTTGGAGGAAAGCGGCACTTTCCACGCTTTGTCAATAAGCTCGTCCATTATGTCGAGCAGGTCGTCAATGTTCATATCCATGGTCTTCTTCTCCTTACGCTCTTATTTTTTTAACAACGTCATCGGCAATCTGCTCGGGAAGCGCGTCCCGAACGAAGCCGCCGTTGCGAATAACTTCTTTGACTATGCTTGAGCTGAGGTACATATACTCCGCGCTGGTCGTCAGGAAGACGGTGTCGGCGTCGGGATAAAGCTTGCGGTTGGTAAGCGCCATCTGGAACTCGTATTCAAAATCCGAGAGCGCGCGCAGGCCTCTGACTATGAAGCCGGCTCCCTGCTGACGGGCGAAATCCGCGAGCAGTCCGCCGTAGGAGGTCACCTCGATGTTTTCGATCCCCGCGGTCGCGCGCTTGATAAGCTCGACGCGCTCATCGGGCGTGAAGACGGGAGTCTTCTTCGCGTTGGACATAACGCAGATTATCAGCTTGTCGAACATCACCGAGGCGCGCTTGATGATGTCTATATGCCCCATCGTGATCGGGTCAAAACTGCCCGGGTAAACCGCTGTCCTCATCGGCGTCGGCTCCTTTCTCGGAAATCTTTTCAAACAGGGTGACGACCGCCCTGCCGTAAACGTAGGTCTTGCGGAGGCGCAGCCCTTCGGCCGCCTCCGGACGCGGCTCCGCGCCGTCTGTCTCGCAAAGCAGTACGCCGCCGTCGTCCAGCAGCTTCGCCGCAAGCGGCAGCAGCTTCGCCGTCCAGCCCTTGTTGTAAGGCGGGTCGCTGAAGATGATATCGAAGCGGTCGGAGCAGGAGTTCAGGAACGCGATCGCATCCCTGCGGACCACCCTGCCCTCGAGCTTCGCTTTCGCGAGGTTGTTTTTTATGCAGCGCAGGGCGTTAAGGTCGATATCCACGAAGACGCAGGACGCGGCTCCGCGGCTGAGCGCCTCGATGCCCATCCCGCCGCTGCCGGCGAAAATATCGAGCGCCCTCGCGCCTTCGATCTCGCACTGTATCGCGCTGAAAACGCCTTCCTTCGCCTTATCGCTCGTCGGGCGCGTGGTCATTCCCTTCGGCGCTTCGAGCGGCGTGCCCTTAGCGCTTCCGCTGACAACTCTCATCGTCTCACTCCGTTTTTACAGCGTGAACGGGTGGAAACAGCACCGAAGTCCCACTTTTCCACCTTAGTAATATATGTTATCATATTTGGCGCTTTATGGCAAGCGGTTTTTTGGATTTTCGCCCGATTTTTTCGCGGATCACGCGTCTGCGGGGATGGCGTCGAAGAACTTGCGGACGTTCTCCGCGGCGGCGCGGCTCATGCCCTTGACGGCGGCGAGCTCGTCGACCGTGGCGGCGCGGACTCCGTCTACGCTTCCGAACGCTTTCAGCAGCGCGGCGGCGCGGCTTTCGCCCACGCCGTCTATCACGCGGAGCTGCGACGTTTTCAGCTCCGCCGAGCGCGCGGCGCGGTGGTAGCTTATCGCGAAGCGGTGCACCTCCTCGGAAACGGCGTAAAGCAGGCGGAACGCCCGCGTCGTTTTGCCTATATCGAGCTCGCCCTCCGGCGAAACGAGACCGCGGAGCGAGTGCTTGTTATCCTTCACCATGCCGAAGAACGGGATATCCACGCCCTTCTCTCTGAAAAGCTCGCCGACGACGGCGACGTGCTGGGCGCCGCCGTCGAGCAGGATCACGTCCGGACGCTCGAAGCCCTTCTCGCCCAGATGGGCGAGGCGGCGCGAAAGCACCTCCGCGGTAGCGGCGTAGTCGTCGCCGCCGGTGACGGAGACGCGGAAGCGGCGGTAGTCGCTCTTTTTAGGCGCGCCGTTCTCGAAGACCACCATGCCGCCGACGGTCGTTTTGCCGCCGGTGTGGGATATATCGTACGCCTCGATGCGCGTCAGCTCGCCGGTCAGCCCGAGGTACGCCTTCAGCTCCTCGGCGGCCTTCGTTTTCTTACCGCCGCGGCGGACGCTGTACTGCACAAGCGCCTCCTCGGCGTTGTCGAGGCAGATGCGCGCGGTCTTCGGCAGGTCGCCCCTGCCCTTGCAGCGCAGGGAAACGCGCCTGCCGCGCTTCGCGGAAAGCCACTCGCGCAGCAGCGCGAAGTCCTCCGGCTCGGACGCGAGCGCGACGACGGGAGGCACCTCCCTGTCTTCGGAATAATACTCGCATATGAAGCTCGTCAGCAGCTCGGGGCCGCTCTCGGTCTCGTCGCAGTCGAAGAAGCTGCTTTCCTTCAGCTTCACCCTGCCCTCGCGAACGTTCAGCACGCAGACGCACTGCGTGACGCCGTCGGAGGTGATGGCGAAGGCGTCGTGCTCGCGGCAGTCGTCGGAAACGACTCCCTGCCGCTGCCAGATGCGGTCAACGGCGGCGATACGGTCGCGCAGCTGCGCGGCCTTCTCGTATTCCATCGCGTCGGAATACGCCTTCATGCGCGCGGTCATATCCTCCACCGCCTGCTTCATGCCGCCGTTTATAAACGCGAGCGCGTCTTTGACGTTCTCGGCGTAGCGCTCCGGCGGGACCCTGCCGGTGCAGGGCGCGCAGCACTGCTTAATGAAATAGTTGAGGCAGGGGCGCTCCGAGCGCTTCCCGTACTCGAGCTTGCGCGTGCAGGTCGGCAGCAGGAACAGCTTTGACGCGAGCTCCAGCGTCTGCCGCGCCGAGCCGGCGGACATGAACGGGCCGAAATACTCCGCGCCGTCGTCCTTTTTGTGATAGACGACGGTGAAGCGCGGGTACTGCTCCCGGCTCTGCCGGATGAAGCAGAAGCCCTTGTCGTCTTTAAGCAGGATGTTGTACTTCGGGCGGTGCTGCTTGATCTGCGAGCATTCGAGCGTCAGCGCCTCCAGCTCGGAGGTGGTCAGTATGTAGTCGAAATCGTAGACGTTCTCGACCATGCGGCGCGTCTTGCCGGTGTGGCTTTCGAAGCGCGCGAAATACTGGCTCACGCGGTTGCGGAGCTTCTTCGCCTTGCCTATGTAAATGATTTCTCCCTCGCGGTTTTTCATGATGTAGACGCCGGGAGTCAGCGGAAGCGAATTCGCCTTTTTCAGACACGCTTCAATGCGATCATTTTTCAAAAAGGTACTCCTCTTCGATATTGTCGGTGACGACCTTGTTCAGATATTTCAGCGAGAAGCCGGAATAGGTCTTTGCCTTGCATCCGTGGGCGGAGGCGAGCTCCTCGGTGTATTCGGAAAGCGGATATATGCGGACGTTTTTCATTCCGCGGTTATAGTGCGTGACGAGCGGAACGTAGCAGATATTCTCTATCGAGATCTCGCCGGTGTTGTTGTTTTTGCGTATATCGAGGTCGACGAGCCCGCCGAGCATATTGCAGGGGCCGTTCATCGCGGAGACGAAGTTGCCGAGCGAATAGACGCAGAAGGTCTTCCCGCCGTCGGCGCGGTCGAGCCACTTCATCGGCTGGATGACGTGCGGATGCGTGCCGATTATCAGGTCGACGCCCCAGTCGGCGAGCTTCTGTGAAAGCGTCTTCTCGAGCTTCGTCAGCGCGGTCTTGGTGCGCTCGGAGTAGTTCTCATCGCCCCAGTGCGCGGAAACGGCGACGACGTCGCATTCCGCCTTCATAACGTCTATCGCCTTCTTGATGACCGCCTCGTCCTCGGCGTAGACGATGCGCTCGGTCATAGAGTCGGGCGCGACGAGTCCGTTCGTGTGCTCGGTGAAGCCGAAAAAGCCGATCTTCACTCCGTTTTTTTCGATATAATGGCAGGTGTAAAGGTCCGCCTCGTCCTTATACATACCGCAGACGCAGATATCCTTATCCGCCTGCGTATCCCAGTACTCGAGCGTGGCGGCGATGCCCTTCCGCCCCTTGTCGAGCATATGGTTGTTCGCGTGGTTGAAGACGTTGAAGCCGACGTCGAGCAGGCAGTCGCCCATCTCCGTCGGAGTGCAGAAGCGCGGATAGTTCGACGGCTCGAAGTATTTGCCCGCGAGGACGGTCTCCTGATTGATGAAGGCGACGTCCGCCTTCTGAATTATCGGCTTGACGTGTTCGTAGACGTAGGAGAAATCGTATTCCAGCTCCGCGGTGCCGCGCTCCTTCGCCTGATTGTAAATGACGTTGTGGATGAGGTTATCCCCCACCGCCATAAGACGCACGACGGCGTATTGCGGCTCGGCAGGCGCAGGCCCCGGAGCCGACGAAGCCGACGAGAACGCGGGCTGCGGCGCCTTCGTTCCGCAGGCGGCGGAGGCGAAAAGCACGCACAGCAGCAGAAGCGCCGCGGCGACGCGTCTTTTATACATAGTACCACCTTCCCGTGTATAATTCTATCACACCCTGTCGATAAAAGCAAATATTATGTCAATATTCTGTTGCATTGAGCCGGAGCTTGTGCTATAATGTAAAAAATCAAGGAAGGGGCAAAAGAAAATGCATCACGAAAATCCGACTATCTTCAACCATCCGCTGATCTCGCACAAGATAACCCTCCTGCGCGACGTCAGGACCGGAAACAAGCAGTTCCGCGAGCTCGTCGAGGAGATCGCGATCCTGATGGGCTATGAGGCGCTCCGCGACCTGCCCACCGAAAAGATCGAGATCGAGACGCCCATTACCAAGACCGTCTCCCCCGTCATCGCCGGCAAGAAGCTCGCCATCGTCCCCATCCTCCGCGCCGGTCTGGGAATGGTCAACGGCATCCACGCGCTCGTGCCCACCGCGAAGGTCGGACATATCGGCCTTTATCGCGATCACGAGACTCTTGAGCCCCATGAATATTACTGCAAGCTGCCCGAGGACATCGACAAGCGCCTCGTCATCCTGCTCGATCCGATGCTCGCGACGGGCGGAAGCGCCTGCGCCGCGGTCGACTTCATCAAGCAGCGCGGCTGCAAGCACATCAAGTTCATGTCCATCATCGCCGCCCCCGTCGGCATCAAGCGCCTGATGGACGCGCATCCCGACGTTCAGCTCTACTGCGGCTGCCTCGATGAGAAGCTCAACGAGAACGGCTACATCGTCCCCGGTCTCGGCGACGCCGGCGACCGTATCTTCGGCACGATGTAAAACAAAACAAATACGCGAACGCCGCTCCATAAGGAGCGGCGTTGTTCTTTTGCAATCGCGACCGTTTTTAATCTCCGTCGGAAAGAAGTTCGATATCGCCCCTGATCTCGATAATCACGTGAACACCGAAACTCTCGGAAATCTCATCCGCAAGATTGCACGCTTCTCTGTTAGCCTCGTTGACGCCGAATTGAATGATGTTGCCTTCAGACTTAGAGAAAGCGTTATACTTGAACCCCCTTGCGTTCAGGTACGAACCTATCTCGTCAATAAGGCTCCCGAGCTCCGCATCGGAAAGCTCGTGCTTCTCAAGAACGATGAGGTCGGCGTATTCCTCGCCGAGCAACTCAACGTAGCGCTGTTTTACGCTCGCTCTGTCGTCAGTGACAACGATCACGAGCTTCTCCGGCTCGCCGTCGATGCGGCGGTCAAAGTATCCTGCGGGCAGCGAAGCGGCATCCGCAAACACCTCCGCAAAGCGCTTCTCCGCGCTTGACGCGGTCTTTTCGCAGCCGCAGACGCACAGCACAATGCAGACGAGCAACACGGATGCGATAACGGATCTGACCGTTTTCTTCATCATAATTCCCGACCTCCCTTATTTAGTTTTCTGCTTTGATTATATCACATTATCGAGCGGCAGTCAATAAACTGAAAACTTGATCGGTACTCATCCTTTGCGCACAAATACGAAAAGCGCACGGCAAAGCCCCTCCCGACCACTTCGGTCGGGAGGGGCTTTTTTTCGCGCCGCGCAAAAGCGGCACCGGAGGAAATGAAAAGCTACTGCAGCTTTTTATACTCCGCTATCCGCGCAAGCAGCGCGGCGCTGTCCTCGTCGGAGATCTGCGATTCACCCTGATCGATCAGCTTGTGGGCTGCGGTCTCAAGCGCTTTCAGCGATATTTGCTTCTCCTTGTAAAGCGTCGCGGGATTGTCGATTATCCAGCGGAGAGGATATATCTCCCAATCGTCCGCGATGACCGCGTAAGGATTAGCAAACGCCTCTGCGATACGCTTTTTATCCCCGGAATAGATGATGTCGATTTCCTCATCTGTGAAACAAGGATGTCGGAAAATATCTTTTTCCCTTTCTTCCGCCGGATAATCCGGATACTTCATACTATTCTCACGTATTTTTGCGCGGAGCGCTTCAATTTTCGCATTATTCAGCTCAATGAATCTTTCTTTAGTAATATCCAATTCGTCAATTACTTCCATCAAACTGAAAGCTATACCCTCATCAGTATACCACTCCTTTGACTCGTGAAGCTCTTGTATGTCCTTCCCGGTCTTTTCGATAATATAGTCACCCAACAGCGTTCTTATCGAGGTGAATCGGTCGTCTAAATACTTATAATTAGTCAATCTTATTCTATCATCCCCGCCATGGGCATCCTGCACATCGGGCGTATTCTGTTCCGTCTGAGAGTCGTCGGACGCCGGGAGCGATTCCGTGCCTGTCGAGCCCTTCCCGCAGGCGAACATCGTCAAGCCGATAACGGCTACGAGCAGTATCAGTATAAATCTTTTCATATTTATTACTCCTTTCAATTGAATAAGCTCTACACTAACCAATTGTATACGGTCCTCCTGTGGAACCGGTAAAACTGATATTGGGATAGAAGTTCTGCGGGTTGACGGTTTTGCCTATATTTGTCCAAATATTCGGTTCGCGCATCATATACAGATGCAGATGATATCCGGTAGCAGATGAGCCTTTGTTTCCAACATAACCTATTATTTGACCTTTTGATACGACATCATTATTTCCAAGAGAAGACGGTGAATCTAAATGCTGAAATCCAACCCGGATCTTATTACCAGTTATTGGGTCATAATCATTAGTCTCTATCACAATATAGTTACCAGCACTATTATCATAGTCCTTATAGTTATCATACACAGAGAGCGCCTCATTGTTCGTGTGCCTCGGGACTATCACATGACAGCCATCTCCTAAACCGGTCACCTGCCACTGCTGATTGGTACCGTTATTAAGAGAAAACTGGATCACGTTTGTTCCGCTTGTCGTACCGCCGCCGGCAACGTCCAGATACTTTGAGCTGTTGACGTTTTTGATGCGATACGTTCCGTTGCTAAAGCAAGTTGATGAAGTGAGATTATAGCTTCTCGGGCTGTTAGATAGAGCAGGATTCGAGCCGCCTATCCCGCAAGCACTTACTGAGTATGTACCATTCGGGAAGTTGTTCCAGTTAACTCCGTACGAAAAGCCGTGATACCCGTTTCCTATGCCGGCAGTAACCAGATCCGACCGATACTGATTTGCAGCAACAGTATGTTCAAACTTCGCCCCGGTAACAAC
Organism: Clostridia bacterium; assembly: GCA_017438525.1. NCBI lineage: Bacteria > Bacillati > Bacillota > Clostridia > Clostridia bacterium. The sequence goes on along the minus strand of JAFRVI010000031.1, from coordinate 14,428 downwards.
ATTCGTTATAGTGATGCGAACATTTATAGGCGTATTTGGAGATGTGCTTATCCAAGCCCATCCTCCTATCAGAGAAGCGTTTACCACATCAAGATGTCCGGAAGGCTGCGCAGCGGCAGCGACCACCGTGCTTTTGGGAACGTAGCCGCGCTTATACCCTCCGGTTATCGGGTACTGTATATAATACCACGTCCCATCCTCCTGCAATACAGTTATGTTGTCGGTCGAGTAGACGGTGCCTATCGTCATAGATGACGTCGTATTACGGTTATATACAGTTTGGTTAGAGGAAGTGTGCGCAGGGAATGACGCGTAGTTGATGCCGCCTACTCCGGAAACAGAGATCTTGCTTTTCGGAACGTAACCGCGCTTGTATCCGGAATAAGCTCCGCTGCTTACGGTATATTGGATATAATAGCTGTTCCCCTCCGCCCAATAAACGCTTACAGTTTCAATCCCGATAGACCCGATAGTCATTGAAGACGTGTTATCCGGCATACAATACACGGTACTGGACGCGACAGAAGACGCGCTCGCGGGAGTCGGCAGCGCGAAGGCGGTAACGCCGGATGCGAAAACAACGAAAAGCATAACAAAGACCGAGAATAAAGATAGTGCCTTTTTCATACTAACCTCCTGTTTTTTAGATTCTAATAAACCTCGCGGAGATCATCTGAAAAGCCCATTGGAATCACCCTTACTCTTTTTTGTTGAGCTTAATAACTACTGCATATTCTTGTATTCTTCAACATTGTCGAGGAGCGTGCTTATTTCGTCGTCGTTAAGGCAGCAAAGCCCCTCATCGTTAATGTATCTGTTGACCACCGTTTCGAGCGAGTCGACCGGAATACGCTTTTCCTTATAGGTCGAAGCGGAATTATTGAGCAGCCAGCGAATAGGGTATATCTCCCAATCCTCCGCGACGACAGCCCATGGGCTCGCGAACGCCTCGGCTATACGCTTCTTATCGCCGGAATAGATGATGTCGATCTCTTCTTCGGTAAAATGGTCGTATCTGGAGCTCTCCATGTTGTTCAATTCAACAAACTTCTCCCTCGGGATATTCAGCTCTTCGACAATCTCTATTTTGCTGTACGGCGCTACGTGCCCACACTCGACGCCTCCCCACACGCTCTTCCACAGAGCGTCGAGACTCTCGGCGCCGGTCTGTTCAAGAATATAATCCATCCAATTTTTACTAAATGATGTCAGTTTATCCAACGAATTGTCATACGCCAAGTATTTGTAATCCGACCATCTTACGTTGTCCCCGCCGTGAGCTTCCGACGGGTCGGGCGGCTCGGAATCGGTCCGGGGACTGTCCGAGGCGGGCACAGGCGGGTAATTTGTTCCGTAGTCGGTGGAGATGCTGCCGTCTTCGCTCCCGACGCTTCCGCTTCCGGAGGAAGCGATGACGCCGGAGTGTTTGCCTCCGCTGCCGCCCGGGTCAGCGACGCCGCCGCTGCGCCACGCGCCGGTCACGTTCAGCGCGACGAGCGCGCCCGCGACTACCACGACGAACGCCGCGGCTGCCGCCGCCCATTTCATCCACGGCTTCGGCGCGAAGACCGCCGTTTTCGCTTTTTCCCGTTCCGATTCCGGCGGATAGACGGCTGCTTCTATAAGATCGGCGTCTATCATGCCCATCGCTTTGTTTACGTTATATATACTCATTGTAACCTTCCTTTCTCAAATGCGCGGCGAGGCGCTCGCGCGAACGTTTGAGCATCGTTTTTACCCGACGTCTGCCGACGCCGTATCCGGCGCATATCGCGTCTATGGTATCGTAATACCAGTATCGGCGGATGAAGACGTTACGCTCAAGCTCGCCCTCTGAGCGCAGGAACTCCGATATCTGCGCCGCGAGCTCGACCTTGTCGGCGACGCTCTCGGGATCGCGGTCGGGGATCGCGCCCGCGAACTCCTCCAGCGAGGCGAGCGACTCCGGACGGCGCTTTTGCGCGTTATTGAAGCGCAGGCGGTCTATCGCCGCTTCGCGCGCGAGCTTGCCGAGGTACGCCTTCAGATTTTCCGGCCGCTGCGGCGGGATCGAGTTCCACGCCGCGAGCAGCGCGTCGTTGAGGCACTCCTCGGCGTCGCCTTCGTCGCCGAGCAGGTTGCGGGCGATATACAGGCAGTAGTTCCCGTATTTCGTCTCCGCCTCGGCGGGCGCCGATTCGTTTCTTTCGAGAAACAAGCCGACTATTTCGGAATCGTTCACGCTGCTCCTCCCTTCTGTGTTGAAAGGTCCTTTCACTTATATACCCGAAAAATCGGGCGCGGAAAGTTACGGTTATAAAAACTATTATTATAGCATATTTCCCGCCGGCGCACAAACACGAAAAGCGCACGCAAAAGCCGCACACCCGAGGGTGTGCGGCTTCGTTTCTGTTACGCGGCGTAAGCCCTGCCGGAGATTATCCGACGTAGGCGTACTGGAAGTACCAGTAGCCGTAGGGGCTGTGCCATACGCCCTTCAGAGTGGAGCTCTGGAGCCAGAAGTCGGTGTAGTACGCGACCGGAATGTTCGCATAGTCTTCCATCATGATCTTCTCGGCTTCGTGGAGGGCCTTGAAGTGAGCGGCCTGGTCGGCAACCTTGGAATCGTCGATGGCCTTATCGAACGCGGGGTTGTTGTACTTGCCGTCGTTGTTGCCGTTCGTGGAGTAAAGCAGCTCGATCATGTTCGAGGCGTCGTTGTAATCCATGACCCAGCCGTTACGGGCCATCTCGTAGTCGCCGGCGCGGCGCTGGGGAGTGAAGGAGGCCCATTCGACCTTCTCGATCTCCATCGTGATGCCGAGGACGTCCTTATAGCACTGCTGCAGGTATTCCGCAACCGCTACGTGATAGCCGGAATCGTTGGTGGAATAGGTGATGGTCGGGAAGCCCTTGCCTTCGGGATAACCGGCGGCGGCAATAGCTTCCTTCGCGGCCGCCTTGTTGGCCTCGTAGTCCTTGCTGATGTAGGTGCTGCCGCCGTTGGCCGCAACAGCGTTATCAAAGAAGGAGCCGCTCGCGTCGGAAACGCCGGGGCCTACGAAGTTGTAAGCGGGAGAATAGGTTCCCTGCATGATCGTGTTGGCGATGTAATCACGGTCGATAGCGAGGTTCAGCGCCTTGCGGACGTTGACGTCTTTGAAGACTTCCTTTTCGCAGTTGAGGTTCAGGTAGTAGGTGCCGAGGATGGTGTCAACGTAGAAGTCGCCGCCGTCTTCCGCCTTCTTCAGACTGGGGATCTCTTCGGTCGGGACGTCCTTGATGAGCAGCGACTCACCGCTGGTGTAAGCGGCGTAAGCAGCAGCGGAATCCTCGATGAGCAGGAAGTTGATGGTGTCGGTCACGATCTTGGAGGTGTCCCAGCCGCCCTTGTAGTTGGGGTTCTTGACGCATACGATGCGCTCACCGGGAGTCCAGGACTTGATCATGTACGGGCCGTTGCAGACGTAGGTCTCGGGCTTGGTCGCCCAGGCGTCGCCGTTGGCTTCGATGGTGGCCTGCTGGACAGGGCTCATCGTGCCGAACGCAACGATCTTGTCAAAGTAAGCGCAGGGATAGGACAGAACGATGGTCAGGGTCTTGCCGTCTTCGCTGGCCTTGACGTTCAGCTTGTCGGCATCGGGATAACCGTCGATCATTCCGACGACCGTTTCGCCGTAGGGCGCCGCGGTTTTGGGATCGCAGATGCGCTTCATGGTGTACTCGAAGTCCTTCGCGGTCAGGTCGGTGCCGTCGCTCCACTTCAGACCGTCACGCATCGTGAAGGTCCAGGTGAGGCCGTCTTCGCTGACGGTATAGCCCTCCGCCTGGCCGGGCTGAACGGCGTTGTTCTCATCGATGATGAGCAGGGTCTCAAACAGCGTGATCAGCATGTTGCCGCCGTCAACGGCGCTGTTCAGAGCCGGATCCAGAGTCTCGGGGTTGGGTCCGATCTGGACGGTGATCGCCGTGGGCTCGTCGTCGTTGGCTTCGCTTCCGCCGCTTTCGCCGCCGCAGGCGACGAGCGCGAGGGTCATGCAAAGCGCAAGAAGCAGAGCAAGGATTTTCTTTACCTTCATTTTGATTTCTCCTTTTCTTAAATTTGCGCGGTTTTCCGCGTTTTTGATTTATTCATTACGCTCGCGCGTATTGAATACGTTCAGTTCACCTTGTCGAGGTGGTGGCACGCCGCCCAGTGCCCGGCGGAGATCTCTTTCAGCTCCGGCGTTTCCGCGGCGCAGCGCTCGTCCGCGTAGGGACAGCGCGTGCGGAAGCGGCATCCGCTGGGCGGATTGACCGGACTCGGAACGTCGCCCTGAAGCACGATGCGCTTGTTGGCGCGCGCCGTGATCGGATCGGCGACCGGGATCGCGGAGATAAGACTGCGGGTGTACGGGTGGGCGCTGCGGGTGATGAGCTCGTAGCTTTCCGCAAGCTCCACGAGCTTGCCGAGGTACATAACGCCGATGCGGTTGGATATATGGCGCACGACGCTCAGATCGTGGGCTATGAAAAGATAGGTAAGCCCCATTTCTCTCTGCAGGTCTTCAAACATATTGACGACCTGCGCCTGTATCGACACGTCGAGCGCGGAGACCGGCTCGTCGCAGACGATGAATTCGGGGTTGACGGCAAGGGCTCTGGCGATACCGACGCGCTGGCGCTGTCCGCCGGAGAACTCGTGCGGATAGCGGTTGGCGTGCTCGCTGTTGAGTCCGACGCGCTCGAGCAGGTAGATTATCCTGTCGCGGCGTTCCTGCTTGGAGGCGGCGAGCTTGTGGATGTCTATCGATTCGCCGACAATGTCCCCTATCGTCATACGCGGGTCGAGACTCGCGTAGGGGTCCTGGAAAACGATCTGCATCCTGCGGCGGTAAGGCAGCATATCGACCGCTATCCTGTTCTGTCTGTCAAAGAGGACGTTGCCGTCGTAGATTATCCTGCCGTCCGTCGGCTCGTAAAGGCGGAGCATCGTGCGGCCGACCGTCGTCTTGCCGCAGCCGGACTCGCCGACAAGGCCGAGCGTTTCGCCCTTGTAGATGAAGAAGGAAACGTCGTCCACCGCCTGCACGAAGCGCTTTTTCCTGCCGAAGCCGCCGGCGGGGAAATACTGCTTGAGGTGCTCGATCTCAACGAGCTTTCTCTGCTCATTCATCGTCGGCGCCTCCCTTCTCGAGGGCTTCCTTCTGGCGAAGCCAGCAGTGGCTGTAATGCGTTTCGCTCAAGTCCGTCCGCGGAGGCATCTCGCGCAGGCAGATCTTCATGCAGCTCGCGCAGCGGGGCGCGAACGGGCATCCCGCGGGGGGATTCATAAGATCGACCGGCTGTCCCTCGATCGGGACGAGGCGTTCGACGTCCTCGGCGGTCAGCTTCGGGATCGAATTGATGAGCCCCTTCGTGTATTCATGGCTCGGCTGATAGAAGATCTCATCCGCGGTGCCGTATTCGACGATGTAGCCCGCGTACATGACCGCTATCTTTTCGCACATACTCGCGACGACGCCGAGGTCGTGGGTTATCATTATGATGCTCATGCCGAGCTTCTCGCGCAGCTCCTGCATCAGCTCGAGGATCTGCGCCTGGATCGTGACGTCGAGCGCGGTCGTGGGTTCGTCCGCGATCAGCAGCTTCGGCTCGCAGGCGAGCGCGATCGCGATCATAACGCGCTGGCGCATTCCGCCGGAAAGCTCGTGCGGATACTGCTTCAGGCGCTTGTCGGGTTCGTTTATGCCGACGAGCTCAAGCAGCTCGCGGGCGCGCGCCTTCGCCTCCTCCTTCGTTTTGTCGGTGTGAAGGAGTATGACCTCGACGATCTGGTTGCCGATCGTATATACGGGGTTAAGACTCGTCATCGGGTCCTGGAAGATGATGGAGACCTCGTTGCCGCGCATCTTGCGGAACTCCTTCTCGGTCATCTGATCGACCTGATGTCCGTTGAATTCTATCGTGCCGCCTATGAGCTTGCCGGGGAAGGCGGTCAGCCCCATTATCGAATACGCCGTAACGGATTTGCCGGAGCCGGACTCGCCGACTATTCCGAGCACCTCCCCCTCGTCCATCGAGAAGGAAACGCCGTTCAGCGCTTTGACTTCGCCCGCCGGTGTGAAGAAGGACAGGCGTTCGTCTTTTATTTCCAAAAGCTTTTTACTCACTTCTCACGCCTCCTCAATTCTTAAGCTTGGGGTCGAAGGCGTCGCGAAGACCGTCGCCGAACAGATTGAAAACGAGTATGGTTATGCTTATCAGTATCGCCGGGAACAGCAGCAGGTGCGGGAACGTGTTCATTCCCTTGACCGCGTCCGTCGCGAGCGAGCCGAGCGAAGGCATGGGCGCCGCGACGCCGAGCCCGAGGAAGCTCAGGTAACTCTCGGTAAAGATCGCAGAGGGAATCTGAAGCGTCGTGGTGACTATCAGCGTTCCGATGCAGTTGGTAAGCAGATGCTTGCGTATGATCCTGCCGTTGCCCGCGCCGAGAGCGCGCGCGGCGGTGACGTATTCGGACTCCTTGAGCACCAGCACCTGCGAACGCGTGATCCTCGCCATTCCTACCCAGTACAGAAGGACGAAGACGATGAATATCGCAATGAGGTTCGGGCCTACGCGCTGCATCCAGCGGAAGCCGCCGATGGTAGAAAGACTTTTCAGCGGTTCGCGCAGCACCATCGCGAGAATGATTATAAGCAGAATATCCGGTATCGTGTAAAGGATATCGGTGAAGCGCATCATTATGTTGTCGATCCAGCCGCCCGCGAAGCCCGCAACGGCTCCGAAGGTCGAACCGACGAGGAGCACCAGCGCCGCGCAGATGAGTCCGACGGTCAAGCTGATGCGCGTGCCCATCATAAGACGCACCGCGAAGTCGCGCCCGAGCTTATCCGTTCCGAAAATGAACGGGAACTGTTCCTTCCGCTGCAGCTCGGCTTTCAGATTATTTACCGCGTGCCGCTCCGCGTTGCCGGAGTTGAGCGCCGTCTTTATCGCCGCTTCTTCGTCGTGCTTGAAGCATCCGGCGGGCTCGCCTTCGTAAGGCACGCCGTAATCCGTATGCGTTTTGTTGACGGAGAGCAGAGTGCCGTTCGCGGCGGAGATCTCATAGGAACACAGGACGCCGTCTTTTTCGTACTCCACCGACCAGACCAGCATTTTGGTGCCGGGCGAAAGATTTTCCGCGCCCTTCGTCTGCTGTTCGTAGGCGTAAGGCCAGAACGACGGCAGGACGTACGCGAAGAGCATTATCAGCACGATCAGCGCGAAGCTGACCATCGCGATCTTGTTTTTGCGGAGGCGGCGGAAGCCGTCCCTCCAGAAGCTTACGCTGTCGCGCATTACGACGAGACTTTCCTTCTCCTCGTTCGTCGCGGGAGCGAAGTCCGCCGGATCGATATGTAAACTGAACGGTTTGTTGTGCATCATTCCGGTCCGCCCCCTTATTTAAGATTGATACGCGGGTCGATGACTTTGTAAAGTATATCGACTATCACGTTAGCGGCGATGACCAGCGTCGCGAGGATTATCGTAGTGCCCATGACCATGGTGTAGTCACGGGTTACGATAGATGAAACGAACTGTCCGCCGAGGCCGGGGACGGTGAAGATTTTTTCCACGACGAAGGAACCGGTCATCAGTCCGGCCAGCATCGGCCCGACGTAAGTAACGACCGGAAGCACCGCGTTGCGCAGCGCGTGCTTGAATATGGTCTTGAAGTTCGACAGTCCCTTCGCCTTCGCGGTGCGGATATAGTCCTGCCCCATAACGTCGAGCAGACTCGACCGCATAAGCCGCGTTATGTACGCCGTCGGGTATATCGCGAGCGCCGTTACAGGCATTACGTAATGCGCGGCGGTGCTCAGGCCGACGGTCGGGAAGATACCGAGCTTGCTCCCCAGGAAATACAACAGCAAAACGCTGCTTATAAAGCTCGGTATCGCTATTCCGCAGGTTGCGAGCACGATTATGATATTATCCGGCGCCTTGCCGCGGTTATACGCGGAAAGACAGCCAAGCGGTATGCCGAGCAGAAGCGCGAGAAGCACCGCGATGCCGGCAAGTCTCGCGGAGACCGGAAATTTCGAGAAGATTATCTCGGAAACCGTTCGCCCGCGCTGGCGCAAGCTCACGCCCATATCGCCCTTCAGGAAGTCGGTCATATAGGTCGCGTATCTTTGCAGGATCGGCTTGTCCAGCCCGTACTTCGCGGCGAGAGCCGCCTGCGCCTCCGCGCTGATCGACTTCTCCGCGACGAAGGGGCCGCCCGGTACCATATTCATAAGGAAGAACGTCAGCGTCGCAACGATAAAGATGCTGAGTATTCCCATCGCTATACGCTTGACTGCGTATTTTAACATTAAAAGCGCCTCCGTGACGAAATCGTTATACGTATGCGCGGGCAACGTCCCGCGGGTAAATTTCGACAATAACCTTATTCTGCATACTTTAGTTGTTTTATTCTATAACACTTTAACGCTTTTGTCAAGTAAAATATCACCGCCGAAGCGCATTCGGCGGTGGGACAGCGTATTATTTTGCCGATTCGACGAAATACCCGTTATAATCTTTCCGTTGAACAAAAGATACAGGATGGCTTTCTGCCGTTTCCGCTGAAAACAGACAGGCGTTTTTTACTCAATATCCGTGTTGTTCATCACGCTGAGCGGGTCTATCAGCTCGCCGTTTTTGCGTACCTCGAGGTGGAGGTGCGGCTCATCGCCGATCTCAAGGCGCGCCTGCTGCCCTACTCCGCCGATCTGGTCGCCGATGCCTACCGTGTCGCCGACCTTGACGGCGACGCCCTCCTGCACGTTGCAGTAGGAGGCGGCGTAGCTGCCGTGCTTTATCTCGATCACCCAGCCGAGCATCCCGTCCTCGCGGACGCCAGTCACCTCACCCGCCGCCATGGCGCGGACGGCCGTGCCGACCGGCGCGGCGATGTCGACTCCGTTATGCGTGCGCCAGTCCTGCATCGTGGGCGAAAAAACGAGCGCGTCCGCGCTGTATTCGCGCATGAGCGTTCCGCCGCTGACCGGCCATATCAGCAGCGTCGGTTCCGGAACGGTGTTCGCGGGCTCGTCGTCCTCCTTTTCGGAGCTTGACGGCTCCGGCTCGCTCTCGGACGCGGGCTTCTCGGTCACGCCCTTCTGCGGCTTGTCGACCTTCTCGGTCTGACTCTCGACCGGCGGCTCCTCGACCGGACGCGTGTAGGTCAAACTTCTGTCAATCGCGATATATCCGGCTACGAAGACGGCGATAAGGCACGCCGCGAGCACAGCGAAAAACTTTTTGCCTCCCGGCAGTTTGCTCTTCTTCTCGCTCGGAAGCTTCAATTCCTTCATAATATCTATCCTTTCGTAAAAAAGATGCCTTTGAGCTTATTTTGCTCAAAGGCACCCGTTTTTATGAAAGAATAATTACGCAAAAATCTTACTGACGGTTTTTCATTTCCATCCACTGATCGCGCGTCAGAAGCACCTGGCGCGGCTTGGAGCCCTCGAACGGCCCGACGATGCCGCGCGCCTCCATCTCGTCGACGATACGCGCGGCGCGCGCGTAGCCGAGCTTGAGGCGGCGCTGGAGCAGCGAAGTCGAGATCGTCTGCGTTTCGACCGCGATCTCGATGGCGGCTTCGAGCATTTCGTCCGCTTCGCCGTCGTCGTCGCCGACTCCGCCGGAAGCTCCGCCCTTGTCCTTCTGGTTCGCGGAGTAGGCGTCAATGGCTTCGCTGATGCTCTCGTCGTAGTGCGCGGCGGCCTTCTTCTTGGTGAATTCGACGACGCTGCGCACCTCGTCTTCGGAAACGTAGCAGCCCTGAACGCGCTGCGCCTTCGACGCGTCGATCGGCGCGTAGAGCATATCGCCGCGGCCGAGCAGCTTCTCGGCGCCGGCGTGGTCGATTATCGTGCGCGAGTCGACCTGCGAAGTGACCGAAAGCGCGACGCGGGTCGGGATGTTCGCTTTGATAAGTCCGGTGATGACGTCGACGGACGGACGCTGCGTAGCGATAACGAGGTGCATTCCGGCGGCGCGGGCAAGCTGGGCGAGCTTGCAGATGCTGTCCTCGACCTCCTTCGGGGAGGTCATCATCAGGTTCGCGAGTTCGTCGATGACTATGACGTACTGCGGTAGCGGCTCGGCGTTTTCGTCGTCCTTCACGCGCAGGTTGTAGCTCTTGATGTCGCGGCAGCCGGATTCCGAAAGCAGCTTGTAGCGGCGCATCATTTCGCGCACCGCCCAGTCGAGCGCGCCGGCGGCGCGTTTCGGGTCGGTGACGACCGGGATCGCCAGATGCGGCAGACCGTTATACATCGTCAGCTCGACGGCCTTCGGGTCGATCATTATGAACTTGACCTCGTCCGGGCTCGCCTTGTATATTATGCTCATAATTATGCAGTTTTCGCAGATGGACTTACCGGAGCCGGTCGCGCCGGCGATAAGCATATGCGGCATGGAGGCGAGGTCGGCGACTATCGGATCGCCCGAAACGCCCTTGCCTATCGCTATCGTCAGGCGGCTGTGGCTGTCCGCAAACCCCTTGGTTTCGAGCAGATCGCGAAGCAACACGTTGCTGCGCGTCTTGTTCGGCACCTCGATGCCGACCGCCGCTTTGTTCGGGATCGGCGCCTCGATGCGTATGCTGCTCGCCGCGAGAGAAAGCGCGAGGTCGTCGGAAAGTCCGGTTATGCGGCTGAGCTTGACGCCGGCCTCCGGCTGAAGCTCGTAGCGCGTGACGGACGGGCCGCGGCATACTTCGCTTATCGACGTGGAAACGCCGAAGGAGCGCAGCGTGCGCACGAGCTTGTCCGCGTTTTCCTTCATCTCGTTGGAGACGTCCTCGGATACGCCGCCGACGCCCTTTTTCAGCAGCGATAGCGGCGGGAAGACGTAGCCGTCCTCCTTCGGCTCGGCGGGCTTTTCGGCGGGTTTTTCCGCCGGCTTGTCCGCGTACTTGTCGGCGGGCTTCGGACTTTCGGTAACGGGCGCTGGCTTCGCTTCGGTCGAAGCGGCGGGCGCCGCCGCCTTGTTGATTATGTCGTCGATGCGGATCTCCGGCTTCGGAGCGGGGTCCGCGACTGTGAGATCCGGCACGGTTATCGGGCCGTCCGGTATCGGAATGTCGATAGCGGAGCGCTTTTTCTTCTCCGGCTTCGGCTGCGGCTCCCTGCCGATCTTGTCGATCGCCTTGACGGGATCGGTCTCCGGCTCTTCTCCGTCCTCCTCGTCAACTCCCATCGTGAAGAGGTTTTTAAGCCAGTTGAAAACGTTGATTATCGTTATGCCCGCGGACATCATAAGCGCGCCGGCGAGCACGAGGAACAGCGCTATAAGGCCGCCGACCTTGCCAAGCGCCTTCGTGAAAACGAAGCCGATGCCGAAGCCGACCGCGTTGACGCCGTCTTCTTTGAACACCTCGACTATATCCCTGCTCCCCGCCTTGAGAATGAAGACGACCGCCGCGAATATGATTATCGCAAGCAGACTGAACCAGAAACGGAGGGCTATGTATTTCTTCGTCTTCTGCACCGCGAGCAGCACTCCGATATAGATCAGCAGCACCGGCAGGAAGTACATTACCCACGAGAAAAGGGTGTTCATCCCCTTCTGGATCGCGTCGCCGAGAAATCCCTTGTCGGAAACGACGAGCAGCACGAACAGGAGCAGCCCGGCAAGTATCAGCACGGTGCTCCATATTACGTTTTTGCTGCGCTGCTTTTCAGCGGCAGCCGAGCGCGCCGCTGCGGCGGTGTTTTTATTTTTCGAGCCCTTCGGCCTTCCTCTCTGCGCCATTTTCACACATCCTGTTCTTTATAATCAGAGTCCGCTCATTCCCGCGACGACTGTGAAGCCGCCGAGCAGGAAGAGGTATATCGAGAATATCCAGAGCTTATCGTTCTTCACCATCCACGAGAGCGCCTTTATCGCGAAAAAGCCGACGGCCGCGGCGGTTACGACTCCGACGATGAGCGGGAAAACTCCCACGCCGAGGCCTTCCGCGAAGGCGTCCTTCGTTTCGCTTACGCCGGCGGCGAATATGACCGGTATGCTCAAAATGAAGGAATAGTCGACCATATAACCGCGGTCGACTCCGGAGATCAGCCCCGCGCCGACGGTCGAGCCGCTGCGCGAAACGCCCGGAAGCAGCGCTATCGCCTGCATGAATCCTATGTAGACCGCGCGCCCCGGCGTAACTTCGGCGAGCGGCTCCGCGGTGCGCTTCGCGGTGTAGCTTGCCAGAAGCAGCAGGATCGCGGTGTAGATGAAGCATATCCCTTCGACGACGACGTCCTCGTCCTCGCCGAGCGCGGAGATCGTATCCTTTATCGGATAGACGCAGAGCAGCGGCGCGAGCGAAAGGATCATCATCAGCAGCATCCTTCGCGTTTGACCGCAGTTCTTAAAGCTGAACCTGCCGCGGAAAATATCCGCAATCATGCGGAAGAACTCGAAGAACAGCTCCTTGACCCTCGGAAAAAACGCGAAGACGACCGCCGCCAGCGTGCCGAGATGCAGGAAAACGGAAAACGCTGTTCCCGCCCCCTCGATGCCGAAAAAGTGCGCGGCGACCGAGAGATGCCACGAGCTGCTGACGGGAAGGAACTCCGTCAGCCCCTGTATCACTCCTTGAAAGAACGCCTGAAAAACCGTCATCTTGATTGCTCCGAATATGTACTGCGGCGGACCGCCGCCGTAATATCTATGATATGACCGCCGCGGATTATTCCTCTATCAGCCGGTAAAGCGCCTCCACCGCGTCGGCGAGACCGCCCACCGCGTCGATGAAGCCCTCGCGGACGGCGGCTTCGCCGTCGAGCACGCTGCCCATATCCGTGGCGAGCTCGCCGGTGTTCAGCATCAGCTCGCGCATACGCTCCGGCGAAACCCGGCTGTTGCCGGCGACGAAGCGCACAACGCGCTCCTGCATCTTCTGGAAATAATCGAATGTCTGCGGCACGCCGAGCACAAGTCCGGTAAGCCGCACGGGATGCACCGTCATCGTCGCCGTAGGCACGATGAATGACCTGCGCGCACAGACCGCGAGCGGCACGCCAATCGAATGGCTGCCGCCGAGCACGAGCGAAACGGAGGGCGTCTTCATGCTCGCGACGAGCTCCGCTATCGCGAGCCCCGCCTCGATATCGCCGCCTACCGTGTTCAGCAGAAGCAGCACGCCCTCGACCTCCGGCGACTGCTCCGCCGCGACGAGCCGCGGGATCATATGCTCGTAGCGCGTCGCTTTCTCCGTAGGCGGAAGGGCGTAATGCCCTTCTATCTGCCCGATCACCGTCAAGCAGCAGATCGAGTGCGTCCCCGCCTTCACGGTCACGGCTCCGTCCTCGCCGGACGGATCGCGCGGTCTTTCGTTTTCGTTGTCTTCCGTCATAACAATACCGCCTTTATATTATTCGGGATTATTATGCGCAGGCGCGAAAACGATATGCCGCCTTATAGTCTTTTATATTTTACTATAATTCTCCGCAAATGTCAAGAAGAGTAAAAACATCTTTACTTTTCGGCAAAAACGTGGTATCATACTCCCGAGCAAGTCGGGCTGCCGCGTATGCGCTGGGCGAGCGGCAGGAATCCGAAACACGGTTTTGCCGTGCTGTTTTCCGCCAGACTATTGTTAAAATGCTCGGCAATACAGCAGTATTGCCTTGCGCTTTTGCCGCAGTCTGACGCAAATCAGCTACGGCAAAACTCCTCCGGACCTCAAACGGATGAGATTTCAGCCGATTTTTGGTGCAGAGGACGACGGCGGGCCGGCGCCCGCCGAGGACGACAAGCTGAAAAGCGGCGAAATATCGCCGTTTGAGGCGGATTCGGATCCCTGCCGCTCGCCCGGTATATGAGGAAAGTCCGGGCATCGCAGAGCGGGATAGCGGGTAACGCCCGCCGGAGGCGACTCCAGGGAAAGTGCAACAGAGATATACCGCCGGCTTTTGCCGGTAAGGGTGGAAAGGCGAGGTAAGAGCTCACCCGCCCCCTCGGTAACGCGGGGGCGCTGTAAACCCTATCCGATGCAACACCGAATAAGGCCATACGGCTGCTCGCCGTGCCTTGAAGGGTGGCGCGAGGCGCGCGGCGACGCGCGTCCCAGATAGATGGCAGTCTTAAAGGACAGAACCCGGCTTACAGACTTGCTCACCTTTATAAGACACGCCCGCGAGGGCATGAGAAAGCGGCGCACATTCGTGCGCCGCTTGGTTTGTTGTACTTGACTGATCGACGATAAGGACAATACGCCTGAGAAGCGGTCAAATCCGGAACTTTCCGGCTTGTTGTCCTCGCCGGGCGCCAGCCCGCCGTCGTCCTCCGCGCCGCAAATCCCTCGGATTTGCCACGCTTTCAGGTGCGGAGCAGTTTTGAACGGACCGATTTTGTTTCCGTTCAAGGCAAAAGCGCAAGGCAATACTTGCTGTATTGCCGAGCATTTTAACGCGGAACGGGGCAAAATCTG
>JAFRVI010000030.1 GCA_017438525.1 Clostridia bacterium | reverse complement strand
GCGTCAGTTAAGGAACAAATTGCCTGCGGCAATTTGAATTATCCTTACGCAGAGCGTTTGTCATCCTGAGCGGAGCGATGCGAAGCATCGCGCCCGTAGGGACGAGCACCGCTCGTCCGGGGATTGACGCGAAAGCGCCGTGTAAGAACACAAAACGTAGCCCCCGTTTCCGACTGCACACTTTCCCGATAACACGACCGTTACCGACAAGATCCTTCGGCTGCGCGATGCTTCGCATCGCTCCGCTCAGGATGACAACGTATGCAAGCCGTCTGCGTCGATTCCCGGACGAGCATTGCTCGTCCCTACGGTGTGGGATCCCTCGGGCTTCGCCCTCGGGATGACAGACGCGGGCGCGTTCAATAATTCAAATCGCGGAGCGATTTGTTCCTTACCTCTTCACTCTTCACAATTCACTATTACCTATTACCTGCGAACGCCCCGCGGGCGCAAATCGCCCTTGCCTTTTTTATTCATTTGTTGTATAATACAATTTGAGATTATATAATGCGGGTCTGCGCCCGCAGCGGAGTATATGATGGAAGAAACGAAAGAAAAGAAAAAGCACCCCGTTCGCAAAATAGTGCTGCGTTCGCTGCTCTGCTTCTTCACGGCGGTAATACTCGTTCTCGCCGGAGGGCTGGGCGGCCTCGCCATACTTCTTCGCGGTCCGTCGCCGACGGCGCGCGATCTTTTCGTCGTCTCCATGGCGGAAACGAGCATGGGCATAATATTCCCCAAAATATTCTGCTCCGACGAGGAGATCGAGGCGATAAAGGCGGCGAACACCGTCGTGCCGACCGACGAGACGGTCGACCCCTCCCTCGTGCACACCGACATAGACAAGCAGCAGGAGCCGATCGTCATCGAAGAGGTCTCCGGCTCGACCTATAAGGGCAAGATAATGCTCATCGCCGACCCCTCGCGCGTGAAGGTCGCCGTGCGCGGCGAATTCAGCGAGACCGCCAGCGGCAAGAGCGTCAAGCAGATGGCGGAGGAGAACGGAGCGATAGCCGGCATCAACGGCGGCTGGTTCTACGACCCCGACGGCATGGGAACCGGCGGTCTCCCCGTCGGGCTGGTCATCAGCGGCGGCAAGATGCTCTACGGCAACCTGAACGAGAAATACGAGGTCATCGGCTTCGATAACAACAACGTGCTTTTCACCGGCTTGATGACCGCGAAGAAGGCGCTCGACAGCGGCATACGCGACGCGGTCTGCTTCGGCCCGTCGCTTATAGTCAACGGCGAGCCGATAATGATAAAGGGGCTCGGCAGCGGACTCAATCCGCGCAGCGCGATCGGCCAGCGCGCCGACGGCACCGTCATCTTCCTCGCGCTTGAAGGCCGCCGCGCAAGCAGTCTCGGCGCTACGCTGAACGACGTCATCTCCGTGCTTATGCGCTACGGCGCGGTCAACGCCGCCAACCTCGACGGCGGCATGTCCTCGATACTCTATTACAACGGCGAATATATCACCGAAAGCGCCGGCATCGGCGGAAATCCGCGCGTCATCCCCGACGCGTTCATAGTCGTTTGAGGGGGTGGACGCTACGGATGAGCTGAACGAACTGAAAAAGCTGTATTTGAATGAAGAAGAGCGGGAGCCCGCGCCCGAACAGGCCTCCCCTGTGCAAGGGGAGGTGGCATCCGAGGCGGCGGAGGGGTTGTCGCCTGCGCCTTCTGTCATCCTGAGCCCGCAGGGCGAAGGATCCCCCGCCGAAAGCAACCGTGCGGAAGAGGATGGGGATTCCTCGTCGCCTTCGGCTCCTCGGAATGACAGCGACGCCGACAGCGACGCCGCGCCCGCGGCGGATGGCGCGAACGAAGACGCGCCCGCGCCCGCAGACGCGCCTGCTCCTTCTGTCATCCTGAGCCCGCAGGGCGAAGGATCCCCCGCCGAAAGCAGCCGTGCGGAAGAGGAAGGGGATTCCTCGTCGCCTTCGGCTCCTCGGAATGACAGCGAGACCGCCGACAGCGAGACGGCGCCCGACTCCCCCGCGCCCGACTCCCCCGCGCCCGAAAAGAAAAAGCGCCGCTGGCCGCGCTTCTGGAAAATATACGCCATCACCGTCGCGGTAGCCGCGATGCTCATCTGCGGCCTGCTCGGCTTCTTCCACGTCTTCCTCATGGAATACGAGGAAACGCGCCCGCTGAACGCCGCGAAGGAAGCCGTCGCCGCGCTCGCCAAAGGCGAGAACAGGCCCGGATTCGTGCCCTCCGAGGCGACCGAGTTCGACGCCGCCGCCGACGTCGCCGCCATATTCGCGGAGGCGGGCGGCACCGCGAACGCCGAGGTGGTCGAAAAGGTCGGCGTCTCCACCGAGGAGGTACCCGTCTACTCCGTCCGCGAGGGCGGCAAAGAGATATGCCGCCTGCGGATGAAGCCGGGCAAAAAGCGCCGCTTCTTCAATACCTGGCAGGCGGACGGCTTCATGTTCGGCGGCGACAACGCGATCGACATAACCGTGACGGGCGACACCGTGCTGAAGCTCAACGGAGTGGAGGTCGGCGAGAACTATATCGTCGAACGCGACGCGGCGCTGCCCGGCTACGAGGACTTCGCGGATATCACGCCGAAATGCGTGCGCTACTGCGTCGAAGGGCTCCGCTTCAAGCCGGTCGTCACGCTGGAAAATCCCTACTGCTATCCGAACGCCGAATACAAAAACGGCTTCTGGACCGTCACCTACCGCGGCGCCGAGGATAACCGTCAGGACGCGGTCAATATCGCCTACTCCGCGGCGAAGGCGTACGTCACCTACGCTTCGTCGCCGAACTCGCCGCTCGCGCCGCTCGATAAGTGGCTCATCCCCGGCAGCACGCTGCGCGCGAGGGTCCTCTCCTTCGACCGCAGGTACTTCACGCGGCACGACAGCGCGGAGTTCAGGAATATGGAGGACCTCGACTTCTCCATCTACGGCGCGGACGAGTTCTCGATCAAGCTCAGCTTCGACTACGTCATGCGCTACGGCAAAAAGGAACAGACCGACAAAACGGTCATAACGCTTTATATGCTCCGCCGGAACGGCGAGTGGAAGCTCTCCGACGTCGCGGTCGAGTAAACGCGCCGCCGAAGGCGGCTGAAAAGCTGCGAGCAAAGCGAGCATCATAACTGCCGCCGCAGGCGGCAATACCACTATGCGAAGCATAATACCACTGACGCGGAGCGTCAATACCACTATCGCGGCAGCGATAATATCACCGCCGACGAAGTCGGCGCAATTCCCGCGCCTCACGCGTTGGCTCCCCTGTGCAAGGGTAGCGAAGCGGAGGCCGCGGTAGTGAATGACAGCCCGGTGGGCTGTCAGAGCCGCGGCCTGACCGAGCCCGCGGCGAGACGCTGTCGAGGGCGGCGGTACGCCGTCCGAGACTGAGGGGTTGTCGGCTTCCTCAAAGCGAGCGCTTGATTGCACAACCCCTCCGTCAGTCGCTCCCTGCGGTCGCGCCTGCCACCTCCCCTTGCACAGGGGAGGC
>JAFRVI010000029.1 GCA_017438525.1 Clostridia bacterium | reverse complement strand
CTTAGCGTCTGGATTTACATTCGCCCTCTCGGACGACGTAAATAGTACTCTCAAAAAAATTAAGGGTCATTTTTGGTAATTGTCATAATGTTGTTTAATTTTCAAGGTCCGTACGTATCCCCGCAAACACCCGTTTTTTGGGGACAGCTTGATTATTGTACCACCGACCTTCGCTCTTGTCAAGAACTTTTTTCGTATTTTTTTAAATTTTTTTCGCGAGCCGGAAAACGCCTATCTTACGCGGTTTTTCCGCGATATATATTATATATAAATGAAGGCATTTATTCACTCCGCGGCGGAAAGATACGGCGGCGATATTTTTCAATTCGGCTCATTTCCACTTGTAATTTACGTTCGCGTGTGTTAAAATACCAGCATAGACACGAAAGGAGCTAAAACAATGGCTGAAGAATTTGACGATCTGATCGTATTGACCGACGAAAACGGTGAAGAATCCACCTGGGAGCATATCGGCACGTTCGACGTCGGCGGCAACTGCTACGTCGCGATGCTTTCGCTCGACGGCTGCGACTGCGGGGAGGACGACTGCGACTGCGACGACGAAGGCGAAGTCTGGCTGATGAAGCTCGTCACCGACGAGAACGGCGAGCAGGCCTTCGCGCTCATCGAGGACGAAGACGAATACGACGCCGCCGCGATGGAATACACCCGCATCTATGAAGAAGGCGGCTTCGACGAAGAAGAGGAAGAGGAGGAATAATAATCCTCCCCTTTTCTTATAAAAACTGTTGCGGAAGACGTTTTTATCGAGTATAATATAAGTGTCCTCGCCGGACGCGACAGCATTTAAAACCTACAATTTCAATAAGGGAGACCCGACTCTCGTCTCGGATTGCAGACCTCCCGCTTTCAGCGGAAGAAGGGAGCGTGAACAGCGAGGCGGACACCCACCTGCAAATAAGCGGGTTTGAAATACGCTGTCGCGCCGCGGGGATTTTGTTTTCGGCAAAGCCGCCGAAATCCAAATCAATATTATCATTTTGTAAGGAATCTTCAAACATGACCACACGCGTTTATCTCATTCGCCACGCGCAGGCGGAGGGCAATATTCAGCGCCGCTTTCAGGGGCATACTGACGCAGGGCTCACGCCGGCCGGCGAAAAACAGCTTGAATATCTGAAGAAGCGCTGCGCGGAGTTCCGCTTCGACGCCGCCTACTCCTCCCCGCTCACGCGCGCGAAGCAGACGGCGCTCGCCGCGATCGGCGACCGCGACCTCGAACTGCGTATCGAGCCGCGGCTCATCGAGATGAACATCGGCGAGCTGGAGGACGTCCCCTACGCCGAGCTGACCGTCCGCTTCGCTGAGGATTTCCGCCTCTGGACGAACGAGCCGCACCGTTTCGCCGCGCCCGGCGGCGAAACGATGAAGCAGGTCTACGACCGCACCTACGCCGCGATAACCGACATAGTACGCGCGAACGAAGGCAAAAACGTGCTCGTCGTTTCGCACGGCTGCGCGATGCGCGCGATGCTCTGCGCGCTGAAGGGGATCGGCTTCGAGAAGCTCGGCACGATCCCGTGGTGCGACAACACGGCGATCTACATAATCGACTTCGACGAGGATCTGAAGCCCGCGTTCGTGCTCGACGGCGACGTTTCGCACCTGCCGGACGAGCTGGCGACCTTCCGGCGTCAGTCGTGGTGGAAGGAATCCGCCGCGCCGACGCGTCTGCTCGGCGTCGACTACGGCGACGCGCGCACGGGGCTCGCGCTCAGTGACGAGAGCAAGACGCTCGCCTCCCCCGCCGGCACGATAAAGGAATCCGATCCGGAAAAGCTCATCGACAGGATATCCGCCTTCGCGCACGAGAACAACTGCGCGCAGATAATCATGGGGCTGCCGCTGAATATGAACGGCACGCGCGGTCCGCGCGCGGAAAAGGCGGCGGCGTTCGCTTTCGAGCTTGAGATGCGTAGCGGCATCAGCGTCTACTTCTGGGACGAGCGCCTGACAACCGTCGGCGCCGCGGCGTATATGAACGCCACCGACTTCAAGGGCAAGAAGCGCAAGGACAATATCGACACCGCTTCCGCGTGCCTGATACTGCAGGGGTATCTGGATTATATCAAGAAGAAATAACAGACGATACAAAAACGCCCGTTCGGCTGAACGGGCGTTTTTTTATTGTTCTTTTTGACGTTATCCCACGATCACGCCGTAGGTTTCGCCGGCGTAGCCCATGGCGTTGGCTTCGTCGGTGTCGATATGCATCGCCTTCTTGAAGTTCGGGCTGACGCGCACGACGACGTTGTCGAAAACGAGTCCGCGCTCGCCTTCGGTCTTGACGCTGACGATCTGGCCGTTGGTCACGCCGAACTCTTCGGCGTCCGCGGGAGTCAGATGGATGTGGCGCTTCGCGGCGATCGCGCCTTCGGGGATGTCGATGCTGCCTTCGGGACCGACTATGGTCACGGGCGCGCTGCCGGCGATGTCGCCGGACTCACGGACGGGCACCTTGATGCCGAGCGCTCTGGCGTCGGTGCAGGAAAGCTCGACCTGTGTCGCCTTGCGGACGGGGCCGAGGATGGATATATTCTTGAGCGTATTCTTCGGCCCGACGAGGTCGACGCGCTGCTCGGACTGGAACTGACCGGGCTGAGAAAGCTCCTTCTTAAATGTGAGCTCGGCTCCCTTGCCGAAAAGGATCTCCACGTGCTCCTGCGTCAGATGGACGTGGCGGGCGGAGGATTCGATAAGTACTGTTCTTTCCATTTATAATACTTCCTTTCGTTTTTCTTTCACCCGTTATTTTACACCATCGGCACGGTTTTTTCAATACTCTTGAGTAAAACGGGCAAAATATTTTTATGAAGAAACGGACGCTGAAGTTTTACGCCGCGCTGATACTGATCTTCACCGCGCTCACGGTGCGGGTGTTTTTTGTCATGCGCGGAGACGACGGGCTCGCGGTGCTCTCGACGGGGCGGCGGTATTCGGTGAAGCTGACGGAGCAGCGCGGGGATATCCTCGACCGCAACGGCGCGTCGCTCGTCGACGGCGAAAGCGACGTTTACGCCGTATGCGTGCCGCCGCTGAAAAGCGAATACGCCGTGAAGCGTCTGGCGGAGGCGGCGGGCGTTTCGCCCAGGCGCGTTACGAAGGCGGCGGAGTCGGGGATGCCGTTCGCCTTCAAGGTCAGCGACCGCGATCTGCGGCTCGAAAACGTCGCGCTGCTCGAGGTCCCGCGCCGCTTCCCCTCCGACGGCGTGGCGGCGCACATCGTCGGCTACGTCAACGGCGACGGAAAGGGCGTTTCCGGCGTCGAGCGGGCGTTCGACGGCGTGCTCTCCGGCGGCGGGAGCGTCAACGCTTCCGTGACCGTGAGCGCGCGGGGGCGCGAGCTGACCGGCGCGGCGGTTTCACGCGGCGGCGACGGCGGCAGGAGGGCGGTCGCGCTGACAATCGACAAAAACCTCTCGCTGATGGCGCGGGCGGCGTTCTGTTCCGTAGAGGGCAATCGGCGCGGCGCCGTCGTCGTCATGGACGTAAGCAACGGCGACCTGCTCGCCTGCGAATCCTTCCCCGACTACAACCCGAACAGCGTAGCGGAGAGTTTGACCGACGCGGACGCTCCCCTGCTCAACCGCGCCTTCGCGGCGTTCAGCGTCGGCAGCGCCTTCAAGATCGTCACCGCCGCTTCGATAATCGAGGCGGGGCTGGACGGCTTCGTTTACACCTGCCGCGGATATATCCACGTCGGCGGCAGGGACGTCAGCTGCCACAAGGACGAAGGCCACGGGCGCGTGGGGCTCGCCGCCGCCTTCGCCGGCAGCTGCAACCCCTACTTCATAAAAGCGGCGCTCAACGTCGGCGCGGACGGCCTTTACGACGCGGCGGCGCGTTTCGGGATCGGACGCGCCTACCGCCTCGCCGACGGCATGGTCACGGACGCCGGCCGGCTGACTGAAAAGAGCTCGCTCGCCGCTTCCGCCGCGGTCGCGAACTTCTCAATCGGGCAGGGCGATCTCATGGTTACGCCCGTGCAGGCGGCGGTGATGGTTTCGGTCGCCGCGAACGGCGGACTGCGCCCGACTCCGCGGCTCGTGACAGCTATACGCGACGAATCGGGCGACGTCGTCGAGGCGTTCGACTCCGCGGAGCCGGAGCGCGTTGTAAGCGCCGAGATCGCGGAGCGGCTGCGGAAGCTTATGGTCAACGCGGTCGAGAACGGCACCGGCGCGGCGGCGAAGCCGAAGGCCGGAGGCGCGGGCGGCAAGACCGCGACCGCGCAGACGGGCAGTTTTTCCGAAGACGGAACGCGCGTGAACAACGCGTGGTTCGCCGGATTTTACCCCGCCGAAAGCCCGCGGTACGCCATCGTCGTTATATGCGAAAACGGGAGCAGCGGCTCTCGAAGCGCGGCTCCCGTTTTTAAACTGATATGCGATTATTTGTCTTCCTGACGGCGTTTGCACTCGCCGCAGATACCGTAGAAAACCGTTTTGTAAGGATCGACGGTGAAGTCGTGCTCGCCGTAGATGTGTTCCGCGAGCTCGGAAAGGTGGTCGCAGGTCATATGGAAGAACGCGCCGCAGTTCTCGCACTTCATGTGGAAGCAGTTCTCGCTTTCGCACTCGGCGAGACGGAAGCAGGCGCTTTCGCCGTCGGCGGCGGCGTACTTCACGAGGACGCCCTCCCCCACCAGCCGGTCAAGGCAGCGGTATACGGTCGTCAGCCCGATCTTTTCGCCGCGCGCGCGGAGCAGGTCGGTAACCTGCTGCGCGGTCATATGTCCGCCGGCGCTCTCCTTCATGCAGGCAAGCACCGATTCGCGCTGGCGCGTGTTGTAAACTCTGTTCGCCATAGTTTTACGCAAGCAGATTCTTCGCTCTCGGGAAGGGGATCGTGTCGCGGATGTTGCCGATGCCGGTGATGTACATAAGCATACGCTCGAAGCCGAGGCCGTAGCCCGCGTGCGGCACGGAGCCGAAGCGGCGCAGGTCGGTGTACCAGACGTAGTCGTCCATCGTCATCTTGCGGTCGGTGATCTGCTTCATCAGCAGGTCGTAGTTGTCTTCTCTCTGACTCGCGCCGATGATCTCTCCGACGCCCGGAACGAGCAGGTCGGTCGCCGCGACGGTCTTGCCGTCCGGGTTGAGCTTCATATAGAATGACTTGATGTCCTTCGGGTAGTTGATGACGAAGACGGGGCGCTTATAGACCTCGTCGGTCAAATAGCGCTCGTGCTCGGTCTGCAGGTCGAGCCCCCACTCGACGGGGTAGTCGAACTGCTTTCCGGACTTCTTGAGAAGCTCGATCGCCTCGGTGTATTCCACGACGGCGAACTCGGAGTTGACGATGTTGAGGAGCTTGTCCTTCAGGCCCTTCTCATAGAAGCGCTCGAAGAAGTCGATCTCCTCGGGGCAGTTGACGAGCACGCTGTTGGTGATGTGCTTTATCATCGCGGTCGCGAGCTCGATGATGTCGAAAAGGTCGGCGAACGCGACTTCCGGCTCGATCTGCCAGAACTCCGCGGCGTGGCGCGGCGTATTTGAGTTCTCGGCGCGGAAGGTCGGGCCGAAGGTGTAGATCTTGCTGAGCGAACGCGCCATCGCTTCGCCCTCCAGCTGACCGGAAACGGTCAGACCGGCGGTGCGCTTGAAAAAGTCGGTGGCTGCGTATTCTTCTGCGCTCTTGATGTCCTCGCCGAAGACGTGGGTGGTGACGTGGAAGATCTCGCCCGCGCCCTCGCAGTCGCTGCCGGTGATTATCGGGGTGTGGACGTAGGTGAAGTTCCTGCCCCTGAAGAATTCGTGGATCGCCGCCGCGAGCTGCGAACGGATGCGGAACATCGCCGCGAATGTGTTGGTCCTGCCGCGCAGATGCGGGATCGTGCGCAGGAACTCGAGCGAATGCGCCTTCTTCTGCAGCGGGTAGTCCTCCGGCACTTCGCCGAGGACTTCGACGCTGTCGGGGTGAAGCTCGAAGGGCTGCTTCGGGTTGATGGATTCGACGAGCCTGCCGCGGACGGCGAGGGATGCGCCGGTGTTCTGCCTGAGCACCTTGTCGACGTCGGCAAAGGTCGCCTTGTCGATGACTACCTGCAGGTTTTTCATAGACGTGCCGTCGTTGAGCTCGACGAAGCAGACCTGCTTTGAGTCGCGGATGGATTTTATCCAGCCGCAGACGGTCATTTCGGTCCCGATGAGCTCTTTATAACTCTTGTGGATATCGCAAAGATCGGTATGTTTCATTTATAATTCCTCCCTGACGGTTCTCTTTATTCTCTCGACGGCCTCCGCCGTGCGTTCTCTGTCTCCGAACGCGGTCAGACGGAAGAAGCCCTCGCCGTTGACGCCGAAGCCGGCACCAGGCGTTCCGACCACGCCCGCTTTTTTCAGCAGCAGGTCGAAGAACTCCCACGAGCCCATGCCGTTCGGGCATTTAAGCCAGATATAAGGCGAGTTTTTGCCGCCCGTGTATTCGATGCCGAGCTCGTCGAGCGCGGCGGATATCATGCGCGCGTTCTCTTTGTAGTAATTGAGGTTTTCCTTGATTTCCGCGAGCCCCTCGTCGCTCAGCGCGGCCTCCGCCATACGCTGTATGACGTAGGAAACGCCGTTGAACTTCGTCGCGGTGCGCCTCGCCCAGAGGGCGTTAAGGCACACGCCGTCGGCGTTCAGCTCCTTCGGCACGACGGTGTAGGCGCAGCGCGTGCCGGTGAAGCCGGCGGTCTTGGAGAGACTGCAGAACTCGATCGCGCACTCTCTCGCGCCTTCGATCTCGAAGATGCTGTGCGGAAGGCCGCCTTCGACGAAGCCCTCGTAAGCGGCGTCGAAAAGTATCACGCCGCCGCAGTTTCGCGCGTAGGCGATCCACTTCGCGAGCTGTCCGGCGTCATAGACCGCGCCGGTCGGGTTATTCGGCGAGCAGAGGTAGATGAGGTCGGCCGGAGGCGTGCTTTCGTCCGGAATGGGCAGGAAGCCGTTCTCCGCGCTGCCGTTTACGTATATGATGTTGTTGCCCGCCATGATGTTGGTGTCGACGTAGACGGGATAAACGGGGTCGGGGATCAGCGCGGTCACGCCCGGGGCGAAGATATCGAGGATGTTGCCCACGTCGCACTTAGCGCCGTCGGAGACGAAAATCTCGTCGGGAGCGATCTCAACTCCGCGCCGCGCGTAGTAGCGGCTGACGGCTTCGCGTATGAAGGGATAGCCGCCGTCCGGCGCGTAGCCGCGGAAGGTCTCGACGCGGCCCATTTCGTCCGCCGCCTTCTTGCCCGCTTCAACGACGGCGGGGCAAAGCGGACGCGTCACGTCGCCGATGCCGAGGCGGATTATATCCTTATCCGGCTCCTGCGCGCGAAACTCCGCGGTGCGCTTCGCTATCTCGGAAAAGAGGTAGCTCGGTTTCATTTTCTGGAAATTAGCGTTGACTTTCATAACACATCTCCGCCCATAATATACTAATTGACATTATAGCACAATCGGCGCGGAATTCAATAGCTTTTTTTGCCGAAAACCGGCAATTTCGCGACAAGGCAGAGCCCGAGCAGCAGCGCGGTCGGGTTTTTGCCGCATTTAAGAAAGATCAGCGCGCCCGCCACCGTCAGCAGGAAGGTCACGGCGACGTCCGCGCAGAACGCGACTTTCGCCGCGCTCCCCCTTTCGCCGAGCGCGAGGCGGAGCAGCTTGCCGCCGTCAAGCGAGGAGTGCGGCAGGATATTCAGCAGGCACAGAAGCAGGTTCGCGCCGAAGAAGATATAAGCGCGCAGCGACGCGCCGCCGAACGCCTTTACCGCGCCGGCGGCGAGCAGGTTGCCGAAGCATCCGGACGCCAGGATCAGCGCCGCTTTCCCCTTCGGCGGCTCGGAGTTCAACTCCATGCGCGCGCCTCCGCCGTGGAGCGAGACGCGCCGCACGCGAAAACCGCAGGCGTATATCGCGAGCAGATGCGCCGCTTCGTGCGCGAGCGCGGCAAGCACCGCCCAGACGGCGAGCCCGCCGCTGACGAACATCAGCGCGCCGAGCGAAAGCAGGAACGGCACGCCGACGTCGAAGCGCAGCACGCTACGCCGTGAACTCGTTATACTTGCCGACAACGTACTTCACCACCCCTATCGCGCTTCCGCCGGAGGCGATCTCGCGTTTCACCGGCGACGTATCCGCGCCGCCGAGCCGCAGCGCGAGCAGCACCGCCGTTATCAGCGCCGCGGCGGCGACGCGCACCGTGCCGACGCCGATATGCGATAATATGCTCTTTTTCACGGTTCTCACCCTTTCAACAGCTTGTGCTACATTCTATTGAGGGCAAGTCCGGATTAGAACGAAAAACGGAAGGAACGCGTTCCTTCCGTTTTTGAGTTCATGGTTTAGAATTATGACGTCAGCTCGCCGCCCGGCGCTGTCATTCCGGGGAGGCGGCGCCGACGAGGAATCCCCTGTCTTGTGCAGACGGCTGCCGAAGGTGCGGGATCCTTCGGGCTTCGCCATCAGGATGACAGAAGGCAGGACTGCACCCCTAACAATAACGCCGTCAATACAGCGGATTTTTCAGTTCGCGCGGCGCGTGATGCTGACGGCGTTTCTCGTAGTTCGCCGCCTTTATCGTGACGAGCGTTTCGGGTACGCCGAGCGTGGCCGCCAGCTCCTGCGCCGTCATGCCGTTCACGGCGGCGTGGGAGACCTGCCGGTCGTCTATGAGCAGGTGCGCGGCGAAAAGATTCGCCTCGTACTCCAGCTTGTTTTTCACGTCGAACATCACGAAGTCGCAGAGCCCCGCCTTCGCGGTCGCGGCGCGGTGGAGCTTGTCGTGCCCCAGCTCGTGCGCGCAGATATAGCGCATCTCCTCCTGTGACAGTCCGGCGTTGATGAAGACGCAGCGGCGGCGAAGGATAACTTTATACATACCCTTGAGCTTGGTGAAGTCATTGCGGAAATAGACCGCTATCCCCTCCTGGCGCGCTATCTCGAAGGGATCGCGCGTGCCGTATTTCGCCGCAAGCGCCTCCGCTTCCAACTCGATATAGCTCATTGCGGATCACGACCTCGCGTATTTCCTGTTATCGTTTTTCGCGTCCCAGTAGGCGTCGATTATCGCGCGCAGGACGGCGTCCTTGTCCTCATCCTCAAGCTCGCCGCCCGCGAAAAGTCCGCTGACCTCCGCGACGAGCTCCTTCGCCTGCGCCATGCCGCGCGCGCCGCCGCGGGCGTGCGCCTGCGCAACGAACTCGTCCGCCTCGCTCATGAGATAGTCGGCGCTGACGGAAAAGCGCTTCGCAAGGCGCATGACGATCTCCGCCTGCTTCGGGTAGCAGCGGCCGCTCTCGTAGTTGATGAGCGTGCGCTTGGTAACGTCGATCTCGGCGGCGAGCGCCTCCTGCGTCAGCCCTTCCTTTTTGCGCAGCTCCCTGAGTTTCTCTCCGAAAAGCATTTCGTTTCCTCCCCCGTATAAAACGGCAAAAATATGAAAGTAATTTCATCATCTTTCACTTGACAATGAACTTCGTTTCACCTAAAATAATAGATGCAGGGCGTTGGTGAAACAAATTTCACCAATATATTACAACGACTTTCACCATTTGTCAAGTGGTTTTTGAAAAAACCTCACAAACCTCCGGACAAGCGGCGGGGGCGTGTTTGCTGACGCCGTTTTTGCGGCCGGCGGCGGAAAGCGGCCGCGTTTTCGCGGAAAGGAGGGCTGCGCGTGGACAGGACGATACTGCATTGCGACATAAACAACTGCTTCGCCTCTATCGAGACGGTGCTCGATCCGTCGCTGAAGGGGCTGCCGATCGCCGTCTGCGGCTCGAAGGAGGACCGCCACGGCATCGTGCTGGCGAAATCGGAAGAGGCAAAGCGCTTCGGCGTGGCGACGGCGGAGCCGATATGGCAGGCGCAGAAGAAGTGCCCGCAGCTCGTCATCGTTTCGCCTCACTACGGCGAATACGCGCGCTTCTCGCGCGCCGCGCGGGAGCTTTACGCCGAATACACCGACCTCGTAGAGCCCTTCGGCATGGACGAATGCTGGCTCGACGTCAGCGCGAGCACGCTCCTTTTCGGCGACGGACGCGCCATCGCGGACGAGCTGCGGCGGCGTATGCGCGAGGAGGTCGGGCTGACGATCTCCGTCGGCGTCAGCTTCAACAAAATTTTCGCGAAGCTCGGCTCGGATATGAAGAAGCCGGACGCGACGACGGAGATCGGGCGCGACTTCCGCGAAAAGATATGGCCGCTTCCCGCGGCGGATCTGTTCGGCGTTGGGCGCAGCGGAAGAAAACAGCTCGAGCGCTACTGCATACGCACGATAGGCGACCTGGCGACGACCGGCCCTGACTTCCTGCGCTCCGTCTTCGGCAAGGCGGGGCTGACGCTCTGGCAGTATGCAAACGGGCTCGACCTCTCCCCCGTCATGCCGATCGGGTACGTCAGCCCGATAAAGAGCGTCGGGCACGGGCAGACGCCGCCGGCGGATATGAAAGATAACGCGGAGGTCTGGCTTATGCTGCTGCATCTGGCGCAGGACGTCGGCAGGCGACTGCGGCAGAACGGCCTTGCGGCGCGCGGAGTTTCCGTGCGGGTGCGGGACGGTATGCTCACCTTCCGGCAGTATCAGACGGCGACGCGCTACCCGACCTCCTGCGCCTGCGAACTCGCGGAGGCGGGCTTCCGCCTCTTCCGCGAGCGGTACGACTGGCGCTGCCCCGTCCGCGCGGTGACGCTGACGGCGATAAACCTCTGCGACGAGAAGTTCCCCGCGCAGCTCGACTTCGGCGGCGGCTTTCGCCGCCACGAACGCGCCGAGACGCTCGAACGCGCCGCGGACGGCGTCCGCAGCCGCTTCGGCAAGGGCGCGATAACGCCTGCTTCGCTGCTGCTGCGCAAGAAGAGCGAGTATATCCCGCCCGCCTTCGCCGATCCCCTGCGGCACATAGAAACGCATCTCGATATATAAAAACGCCTCCCGCTCGGGAGGCGTTTGTTGTTAAACTATTCGGTATCACTTACTGCCAATACTCGATCAAAGTCCATCCGGATACGCCGCCATAGGTCGTGTATCCCCAGACCTGAGTTCCAGATTCTCCGACCGTTCCCGTAACCGCGACCTGTGTAATAACGTAAGTCGTATTCGCCGGAACCATACCCAGATTCGTCGAAGACGTCGAAGTCGAGCTTCTGATATACTGACCCATATCGGGGTTGGTGCGCGTCAGCGTGAAGTTGCAAGTGTAAGTGCTGCTGTAAGTCTTGCCCGCCAGAGTAAACGAATACTTGATCTTTATCACACCCGGCTGATACGAATAGAAGTATTCTCCGCTGAACTTACCATCACCGGACGTTATCTCCTTTGTAATACTTGAAGCGCTCACGCGGCTGTCGCCGCAATACGCCGTGTTCACGTCCGTGCTTACGGACGGAAGCGGGCATTTGTAAGCGATGCGCTTGCTGATCACAACCCTGTTATCCGATCTTGCGTCAAAGGATGTGCTTTGGCTCGCGGGAGAAAGAACGACGCTCGGATTCGTGACCGTAACAGTAAATGAAACGGATTTCTGCTGACCGATTACGGAAACCTTCGCCGTTATCGTCGCCGTTCCTTCCTTTACAGCCGTGACCTTACCTTCGCTGTCAACGCTCGCAATTGACGCGTTGCTGCTCGACCACTCGACCTTGTGAACGTTCGCATAATTAGAGGCAACGGAGTATTTCTTATAGCATCCGGGATAGAGCGTGCGGTCGTTGAACGAAGTCACAGACAGCGGCTTTGTGACCGCCAGCTTTGCGGCGACGCGCAGTATCGCAAGCGCGTCGGAAACCGTTATCGCTCCGTCGAAATCCACGTCGGCTATCTTCTTCACGCTGCTCGTGGCTCTCGCAAGCTTCGCCGCCACTCTCAAAGCAGAAAGCGCGTCGGCAACGGATATCGAACCGTCGCCATCCATATCCCCAAGTGTATCAGTCTTCGTTTCGACCTTTACCGCCGAAGAAAGCGTATACCATTCGTAATACTTCGTATTGACTGAAGCGACCTTTACATAATACGTTCCTTCGCCGTCCAAAGTATAGCTGTAAGACGTGGCGTTCAGTCCGGTTTTCTTGTGTATCGGCGTTCCACTCGCACTGCCCTTGTATATAATAACATCATAAACTCTCGAGTCATATCTCCCAATCAAAGGTGACTGGCTCCACGAAATATTCAGTTTATTAGAAGAAATTGAAGCGTTCACGGTCACCGCAGACGGCTTTGCGGGTTTGGAATAGGTAACGCCGTCCTCCGTGAGTTTGTATATCGAAAAAATCTGAGCCGACGTGTTGGCGGGCTGCCAGAGCTGCGCGTTGGTACCGGGATCGTTCAAGCTGTCGTCAATATCGATAACCATACTTGTATATGCAGGAGAAAGCGCGTATCCGCTGCCTTTAGTTGAAACGAACCATCTTTGCGCGGTAGAATCGTTGCTCGCACAGACTCCTACGTTAGTCCCGTTGCTCGTTCCGAAATTAGCGGCGTCAAGGCATCTGCCGTCGTATTCGTTCACGATTTTATAAGAGCCGTCAGACGTTTTAATAAAATGCCATATCTGCTTTGGATCGGCACTGTTATTGCCGGTCGAAGACAGTTGAAGGTTGCCGTTTTCAGCCGCAAGGTGCTTCCACGAATCCTGCTTGATTATGAACGCGTAGAAATCTGAGCCAAGATCCACATAAGTAGGCGCGGGTGTTATTCCTAAGTAAATATACCCTTTGAAACCGCCTCGATATGTCTCCATATCGGCAATACTCAGCGAATCATAATTGAAATAATAAGGGTAACTAAGATAATAAGATTCAGAAAAATAAACGGTATCTCCAATGACGTTTTCCACAAAAAGAACGTGTCCATAATCTCCACTTTCGTTATAGCAAGCAATCGCGCCGGCTGCAGGAGTATAGCCGTAAGGATAAATATCATTATCGATATTATAATCCCACCAAAGCTTTGCGTTCCCTTTATAAAGATTCGGCCTGCTTCCCATAGCTTCATACGCTCGTCCCCAAACATATCCAACGCAGTTTGGCAAACAAGAACCGTTGCTAATTTCAATGCACTCGTTATATCCACCGTAACTCGTGTGTATATAGTACGGATTATCATAACTCGGTGCCGTATCACGTATTGTAAAACTTGTTGCCTGTTCACTTGCCGATACCGAAACAATCCCTATCGGCAGTATAGCGAATAGCATCGCCGCCGCGATAAGGATTGAAACGACTCTTGTTATTACACTTTTCTTTTCCATTACTTATATTCCCCTCTTATTCGCCGCTTATTTCCCCGCCGCTTCTTTTTTGAGCTTCTGGTCTTTGATCTTCATCAGGCGGGTGATGTTGCTGCGCTCGTTATCTTCGAGCTTCATCGAGATATACTTGATGGCTTCGTTCATCTCGGGGATCATGACGAACTCGAGCGCGTTGACGCGGCGGCGGGTCTTCTCCATCTCCTCGGCGAGCATATCGCAGGTCTTCTCGACGCCCGCGAGCTCGATGAGGTCCGGAAGCAGGTCGGCGAGCGTCATGACCGCGCCGTCCAGCGCGCCGGAGGAGAACGCGAAGCCGTAAGGCAGCTGCGTTTCCTCGTCGCCGCCCTCGTAGCGGAGGGACGGAACGTTGACGCTCATTATGTTCTTGACGGTCAGCGACACCTTCGCGGAACGCGCCGGCACGAGCAGCGCCTCGCGCACCGCGCTGCTGCCCATGCGGGCTGCAGCGGAGGAGGACTCCGCCATGACCTTCGCGAGTTTTTCCTCGACCTTGCGGCGAAGCTCCATATTCCGCTTTATGTGCAGCATGAACTGACGCGCCATTTCGTCCTGCTTGTCTTTCAGGAGCTTATGCCCCCTGACAGCGGTCTTGACACGCCTTTTGTACTTGTTCAGCTCCATCCGCGTGGGATTTATCAGCTTCGCCATTTCCGGTCTCCGTTAATCAGTTTTTCGCTTCGTGATAGTATTTATCGAGGTATTCGGTGCGGATACGCTTCAGCTCGGTGCGCGGCAGGATGCCGAGCAGCTCCCAGCCGATATCCAGCGTTTCTTCTATGCTGCGGTCGGTCTCGTAGCCCTGCGAAACGTAGCGCTTCTCGAACTCGACGGCGAACTTCGCGTAAAGCTTATCCATTTCGGAAAGCGCGGATTCGCCGAGGATGACCGCCAGCTCCTTCGCGTCCTTGCCGCGGGCGTAGGCGGAGAAGAGCTGATTCATCGTGTCCGCGTGGTCCTCGCGGGTCTTGCCCTTGCCGATGCCCTTGTCTTTGAGTCTGCTCAAGGAAGGCAGGACGTCGATCGGCGGCGTTACGCCGTTGTAGTAAAGCTCGCGCGAAAGGATGATCTGCCCCTCCGTGATGTAGCCCGTAAGGTCGGGGATCGGGTGGGTCTTGTCGTCCTCCGGCATGGTCAGGATCGGGATCTGGGTGATCGAGCCCTTGTTGCCGTTGATCCTGCCCGCTCTTTCGTACATCGACGCGAGGTCGGTGTAGAGATAGCCGGGGTAGCCGCGGCGGCCGGGAACTTCCTTGCGCGCGGCGGAAACTTCGCGGAGCGCTTCCGCGTAGTTGGTTATGTCGGTCATTATGACGAGCACGTGCATACCGAGCTCGTAGGCGAGATATTCCGCGCAGGTTATCGCCATTCGCGGAGTCGCGATACGCTCGACCGCCGGGTCGTTGGCGAGATTCATGAAAAGCACCGAGCGTTCGATAGAACCGGTGCGGCGGAAGTCGTCGATGAAGAACTGCGCCTCCTCGAACGTGATGCCGATGGCGGCGAAGACGACGGCGAACTTCTCGTTGCTGCCGAGCACCTTGCCCTGACGGGCGATCTGCGCCGCGATCTTCGCGTGAGGCAGGCCGCTTCCGCTGAAAATGGGCAGCTTCTGCCCGCGGACGAGGGTGTTCAGTCCGTCGATCGCGGAGATGCCGGTCTGTATGAACTCCGCCGGATAGTCGCGAGCCGCGGGGTTCATCGGCGAGCCGTTTATGTCGAGCTTCTTCTCGGGGATTATCTCGGGGCCGTCGTCAATGGAGCGCCCCATGCCGTCGAAAACTCTGCCGAGCATATCGCGGCTGACGGAAAGCGTCGTGCCGTGGCCGAGGAACTTCGCCTTGCTCTCCGCGACGCGGAGCCCCTGCGAGCTCTCGAAAAGCTGCACCATCGCTCTGTCGCCGTCGATCTCCAGCACCTTGCCGACGCGGATATTCCCGTCCGCCTGTTTGATGTGGACGAGCTCGTCGTATTTTACGCCTTCAACGCCCTCGACGACCATTATCGGCCCGACGACCTCGGTTATGGTCTTGTATTCCTTCTGCATAACTTCCTCCGTTCCGCGCTTATCTCAATTCCGCGAATTCGCGGCGAAGCTCTTTTTCGGTATTTGCGGCGGCCTGTTCCCACTCGTTCTCCGGCACGTACTTCATTCTGCCGATATCCTCAAGACACGCCATAGACGTGACGCGGGAGAAGGAAACGCCGTTCTCAAGCGCGCGAAGCCCCAGCTCGTACCAGAGCAGGATCATCGCGAGCATATCATGCTGCTTCTTCGGAGAGGTAAAGGTGTCGACCTCGTGGAAGGCGATCTGATGCAGGAAATCCTCGCGTATGGAGCGCGCGCATTCGAGCGTAAGACGGTCCCTTTCACCCAGCGCATCGACGCCGACGAGACGGACGACCTCGTCCAACTCGGACTCCTGCTGAAGCAGCGAGACGGCCTGCGCCACATTCTTCGACCAGTCCGGCGCGACCGCCTTGTCGAAGTAGGCGTGGACGTTGTCGTTATAGAGCGAGTAGCTGCGCAGCCAGTCTATCGCGGGGAAATGGCGCTTGTACGCGAGCTGCGCGCTCAGGCACCAGAAGACCTTGACTATACGCAGAGTCGCCTGCGAGACCGGCTCGGAAATGTCGCCGCCGGGAGGCGAAACCGCGCCGATCGCGCTTATCGCTCCGTAGCGTTCTTCTTTGCCGATGCAGCGGACGAATCCGGCGCGCTCGTAGAACTCCGCAAGGCGCGAGGAGAGGTACGCGGGGTAACCCTCTTCGCCGGGCATTTCTTCAAGACGGCCGGACATCTCGCGCAGCGCTTCCGCCCAGCGCGAAGTGGAGTCCGCCATTATAGCTACTTTATATCCCATGTCGCGGAAGTATTCCGCGATCGTTATTCCGGTGTAAATAGACGCTTCGCGCGCCGCGACGGGCATATCGGAGGTGTTGGCGATAAGCACCGTGCGCTTCATTATCGGCAGCCCCGTGCGCGGGTCGTTCAGCTCGGGGAACTCCTTGAGAACGTCGGTCATTTCATTGCCGCGTTCGCCGCAGCCGATGTAGACGATGATGTCAGCGTCCGCCCACTTCGCGAGCTGATGCTGGACGACGGTCTTGCCCGAGCCGAAGGGACCGGGGATCGCCGCGATGCCGCCCTTCGCTATCGGGAAGAGGGTGTCGATGACGCGCTGACCGGTTACCATCGGCTCGTTGGGGGTCAGCTTGCTCGCGTAGGGACGGCGCACGCGGACGGGCCAGCGCTGGAGCATCGTAAGCTCCTTCTCTTCGCCGTCGGCGGTGCGTATCTTCGCGACTACGTCGGTGACGGTCGCTTCGCCCGCTTCGCGGAGCCAGGTCAGCTCGCCGCCGACGTTCGGCGGGACCATTATCTTCTGCGTGACCGCCGCGGTCTCGACGACCGTGCCGAGCACGTCGCCGCCGGTCAGCGTTTCACCGACCTTCGCGGCGGGAACGAAGTTCCACCTGCGCTCGCGGTCGAGAACGTCGACGCTCGTGCCGCGCTGAATCCTGTCGCCGGTGAGCTTATATATGACCTCGAGCGGACGCTGGATGCCGTCGTAGATGCCCTCGATGAGTCCGGGCGCGAGCTCGACGGAAAGCGGCTCGCCGGTGAAATACACGGGCTCGCCGGGGCCGAGCCCCGCGGTCTCCTCGTATACCTGTATCGAGGCGCGGTCGCCGCGCAGCTCGATTATTTCGCCGATGAGCTTCTTTTCGCTGACGCGCACGACGTCGTACATCTGGCAGTTTCTCATGCCGGACGCTACGATAAGCGGGCCCGCTACTTTGATTATGGTGCCGTGTTCAAGTTCGTTCATCCTGCCACCTCAAAATATGTTCTTTCCGACCGCTTTCTCCACGTTCGCCTGAATGGCGCGAAGGCCGCTGCCGTCGCTGCCGTCCTTGTCGGGGATCGGGATGATCGCGGGGAAGGTTTGCGATTTATACTTACTGATAAGCTCGGGCACGCCCGCGGCGGTCTTTTCCGTCACGAATATGACGGAATACCCCTCGGAAACGAGCCGCGTTATCTCGCGCTCCGCGTCCTGCGGAGTATCCGCGCCGACGGCGGTTATGCCCAGCGCGTTGAAAAGCAGCACGGAGGCAAGGTCGCCAACAGCGGCTATTTTCGTTCTTTCGGCGTCCATCGCTTACCTCCAGTTAAAAATCGATATCTTCCTCGCCGCCTCCGGCGAAGATGATCCTGATATTGCGCGCTTCGTTCTGTTTGTCATTGACGTAGCTGCCGAGCGCGGCCGGTCCGAACGGATCGGAGCGCGAATCGCGCAGGCAGGCGTTGAGCTTCTGCGAGCAGGCGCGCTCGAACTCGCGCACGCCGCCTTCCGCCCCCGGCTCCTCGAAGCCGCCGGAGATGAGCAGCTTCGCGACGGCCTCTTCCGAAAGGCCGAGCGCCCTGCCGCGCATGCGCGTCAGCGCGTTGGTGAAGCCCGCCTTCAGCTTGAAGAATTCCTCGAGCGCGGGCGCCTTGCGCTTCTTCAGCGTCGCGAAGATGTGCGCGTATACGGCGGAGTCGACCGCGCGGCTTATCTCGCCGGGATCTGTCACGCCCTCGAGCTTCTCGAGCGGCTCGAACGCCGCGCCGAGCATGGAGTATTCATCCGCGGAAACGCATACCTTCAGCACCTCGACGTCGAAGACGCCGCAGGAGAGCAGTATGCCGTCCGCGTCCGCGCCGACGATGCGCGCTTTGAGCAGCGCTTTCAGATTGTGCGCGTCGTATTCGTGAAAGAAAAGGTCGGTCAGCTCCGGCTCGGGCGCGATCTCGTTCATCAGTTCGTGAACGCCGCGAAGCTCCGCGTCGATCATCGGCTCGAGCTCCTGCTTTTCCGCTCCCGCTCCGTAGCCGGTTTCGGCGAGTACGCGAAGGCGCCCGTCCTTCTCCGCCGCGATCAGCCGTGAATACTGCTCGCGGGAAAAGACGGAATCCTCCATCGCTCTGACGCGTCCTACCGCGTAAGGGTAGCCGCTTTTTATACCGAAGTTATCAGCCATTTTTCTCCCGTTCCGCCGCCTCGGCGGCAGTTGAAATCAGTTATTCTCCGAAGAGTATGCGCGCGGCGTCGCTCTCGGTGCGCTCGCGCAGATCGGCGACGATCGCGTCGAGCGAAAGATCCGCGTCGCAGCGTTCGCCGGAAAGCAGCACGCCGCCGCTTCCCTTTATCTCGCCGGCGTAGGCGCCGCCCCAGCGGGCGGCGTTCGCCTCGGCAAACGCCTTCATATCGGCGGAGGCGTAGACCTTGACGTTTTCGGTCATACCGAAGGACGCGGCGAGCTTTGCGTAAAGCTCCGCTTTTTCGCCGTCCGGCAGCGACGCGAGCTTTTCGCGCACGCCGGAGTAGACCCTGTCGAGCAGGGCGCGCTTTTCGGCGAGCGTGTTTTTGCGTATGTCAAGCTCGGCCTTCAGCTTCTCGCGGTATCTTATCGCGTCCGCTTCGGCCCTGCCGCGCGCGAGGATCGCTTCCTTCTCGGCCTCCGCGGCGGCCTCCGCTTCGGCGGAGCGCTTATCCGCGTCGGCTTTGCCCGCGGACTTTATCTTGTCCGCTTCGGCTGAAGCTCTCGCCAGTATTTTTTCGATTACGGCTTCTGCTCCCATCTTGCTTCTCCCGAATCAGAATCAAAGTCCCTTCGTCGCGAAGAGGACGAGCAGCAGGGATACGAGCAGTCCGAGTATGGCGTAGGTCTCGACGAGGACCGCCATGGTGATGCCCTTACCGGAGGACTCCGGCTGCTTGGCGGTCATGTGGATCGCGGCGACCGCGACCTTGCCCTGATAGATGGCGGAAACAAGGCCGAGGATGCCAATCGGCAGGCCCGCGAAGAAGAACGCCCAGCCCTGCGCGGTGCTGATGTTCGCGTTGCCGCCCATAAGTCCGCTCTGGACGAGGATGAGAACGGCGGTGAGGAAGCCGTATATTCCCTGTGTTCCGGGCAGCGCCTGGAGAACCAGCAGCTTACCGAAAAGCTCGGGCTTTTCCGCGGTCACGCCCGCCGCGGCAACGCCGCCGGAGCGTACGCCTATCGCGGAGCCCATTCCCGAAAGGAACGCGGCGACCGCGGCGCCGAAGATGGTGATGACTGTTCCGTTGCTAAACATTGTGTTACCTCCGAATTGAATATCTTTTTAAATTATTCTTTATTATCTTTGCCGCCGCTGCGGACGACGTCCACGTTCTTCGTCTCGAGTTTGAACGGCTTGAAGACCGTGCCGCCGCCTTCATAGAAGCGGGTGAAGAACTCAATATACTGCAGGCGGCTGTCGTGAACGTAAGCCGAAAGCAGTCCCATCGCGAGGTTGAAGAGGTGGCCGACGATATAGACCAGCCCCGCGAAAACGTAGCCGACTATCGGTATTCCCATAACGAGCCCCGCGAGGATATTCATAACGTAGCCGATGACGGCGGTGGAGATGCAGAGCGCGAGGATACGCGAATACGAGAGGATGTCGCTCAGGTAGCTCGTTATGCCGTAGAGACTGCCGAGCCCTCCGGTCAGCTTGCCGACGACATTCGGCTTCTTTCGCCCCGCGGTGAAGAGCACCACGAGCGCGGCGGCTCCGGCGATGATCGCGCCGATCTTCACGTTGAGCGCCATGACGATAAGTCCGCTTATCAGCGCCATCCACGCGAAGTTATCGAAGACCGCCGTCTGCCAGTCGCCCGCCTTGAACGCGGCGACCGCCTTGACGATCATACCGGTGAAGATGTGGAGCACTCCGACTCCGCAGGCGATCAGCAGCACCGGCAGGATGCCGTCGAGCAGTGAAAAACCGATCAGCGGCGGGAACCATTCGGCGCCGAAGTAGCTGCCGAAAACGACTCCGAAGACGACCGTGGGCAGTCCGGAGAAGCCGATTACGCTGACCAGCTTCGCCATCTCTCCGCGCGGCTTCATGAACTTCTTGAAGAGCCACGCGCCGAGCATCATCAGGAATCCGTAGCCGACGTCCGCCATCATCATACCGAAGATTATCCAGTACCACGGCGCCATGACGGGATTCGGATCGATCTCGTAGGGATCGGGTGCGGAGAACATATTCGTTATGCTCTCGAACGGCTTTACGAACCTGCTGTTTTCCGCCGCGGTGGGCGGCTTTTCATCTTCCGCCGGGTCTGTGAATTCGACCGCGACGCAGTCTGTGACTTTTTTCAGCGCTTTCGTCACCTTCTCGGTGCGGTCGGCGCGTACCCAGCCCTCGATATATACCGCGTCGTCGGTCAGCACCAGCGGCGCTTCGTCCTTGTCGCGTTCGGCGCGGTACTGCTCCGCGAGCAGCGTCACGTCGTTCGCCTTTTGCGAAAGCTCGGCGAGCTCCTTCTCCTTCTCGGCGAGGGCGGCTTCCGCCTCCGCTTTCGCGGCGAGCTGCCTGTTATATTCCTCCTCCGCTTTGCCGGAGGCAAACGGCAGGCGGGATTCCTCGAATTCGTATTCGCGCAGCAGCGCTTCCGTTTCGTAGGTATCCTCCGCGGCGCAGACGACGAGGACGGCGCGTTTGCCGGACTTTTCGCCGACCGTTTCAAACTCCGCGAACGGCGCGAGCTTTTCCGCAAGCGCGTCCGCCTTCGACACCGGAACGGTACCGACGCGGCGCACGGTGTATTCGGAGGCGCAGACGTCGAGCGCGTCCGCGTCCAGCCCGCGCCAGAGCTCGATATCGGCGGCGGACTTCTTCGCGGCCTCGGCGGCCTCCTTCAGCGCGTCGCGCTCGCCGACGAGCTCGCGCAGACGCTCCTGCGTTTCGACCGTTTCCGCGTCGACGCGGGCGAAACGCTCCTCGTCGACCTCGGGACGCGGGGTGAACATCCCCTTCTTCGGCGCGTACGGGCGGATATCCTTCAGCAGCGCCTCGGCGTTTCTCAGCTTCAGCTCCGCGGAGGCGTCGCTCAGCGCCTTGTCGTCGCGCTCGATGAGCATTACCTCGCCGACGGAAAAGAGTGCGTTGAGCAAGGCCTCACGGTCATCCCTGAGGCACGCGATATACGCTTTTTTCATCGGTACGAGCATGCGTTATCTCCTGAAAAATAAGTCGGTGATTGCGAAAAACCCGCTGCGCGCTTCACTTCACGAGCTGTGCGAAGACGGCGTCGACGGCGGCGGAAATATTCTTTTCCGCGGCTTCGACGATGCGCTTGTCCGCATCGCGTCCGGCGGCAACACGCGACTCGCTCTCGGCGGCGGCGTCCTTACCGGCGGTCTCCGCCATGGCGACGACTTCGCCGCGCGCGGACTCGAGCAGCGCTTCTCTCGCGGCGGCGGCGTTCGCTTCCGCGGCGGCGGCGTATTCCTTCGCTTCCGCGGCGGCGGTTTCTTTAAGCTCGGCGGCTTTCGCCTCCGCGACTTTTATATCGTCAAGCATTGCCATATCTTTGCCCTCCGTCAGAGTGTTCGCGCGAAAAATCGCACTCTCCTGATATTAGCATTATTTTACCATATATAATAGCTTTTGTAAACAGTATTTTTACCGTTTGTGCAAAAATCGCCGCGCTTGACAACACGCGCGAACGGTGGTAACATATATCATAATGAGTATTATGCGCGAAGGGAGGTCGAGCGGTGAAACTCAAGGAGCTTATCCTGCATAAGAGTCTGCTTTTTTACACCATCATCGGCGTTTCGAACACGCTGCTGACGATGGGGCTCGAGTTCATACTCAACAACGTATTCGGCCTGCCGTACTGGTGGGTGACCTCCATCCCCTTCGCGATAACGAGCGTGACGAGTTTCGTATTCAACCGAAGATATTCCTTCAGGAGCAACGGCAACTTCTGGACTGATATGCTGAAGTTTTACGTGCTCTTCATCGCCTGCTACCTGATTGCCTTCTGCGTAGCGAAGCCGCTCGCGATAAAGCTTATGAGCGACGCGAACGCGAGCGAAAAGGCAGTCCACAACGTCTCGATTGTCGTCGGGCAGTGCGTCTTCACGCCGCTCAACTACCTCGGGCAGCGCTTCCTCGTCTACCGCAAAAAGAAAACGCCGTCCCGTCCTGAAGACGAAACGGCGGTTGAAGACGCTGCCGAAAGCAATACCTCTTCCGAAGAATGATCACTTGATTTCGTTGAGATCGTACGGCGTCGCCTGATAGACGTAATAGTTCAGCCAGTTTGAATAGAGCAGGTGCGCGTGGGAGCGCCAATTCATCATA
Organism: Clostridia bacterium; assembly: GCA_017438525.1. Classification (NCBI taxonomy): domain Bacteria; kingdom Bacillati; phylum Bacillota; class Clostridia; species Clostridia bacterium. Next base: position 5,503 of record JAFRVI010000029.1, on the reverse strand, counting down.
ATGCCCTGGTTGCTGTCACCATGCTTGAAGTAATTCTCCGGCATAGCGGTGCCGAGCCCCTGCTTCTGATCGCGCTCGTATTCGAGCAGGAGCGTTTCGCGGTCGTATTCCGAGTGACCGGTAACGTAGACCTCCCTGCCCCCGTTGGCTACGGCGATGTAGACGCCGACCGTCGGATCCTTCGAGCGCGCGAGAACGGTTATTTCCGGATGCTTCGCGATATCCTCGTCCAGCACGCCGGTATAGCGCGAATGCGGCGCGAAAAAGACGTCGTCAAAGCCGCGGACGAGCGGACAGAGCCGGTCGGTTACGTAGTGCTTGAAGACGCCGAACGCCTTTTCCGACAACTCCGCCTTTCTGACGCCGTAGCTGTGATAAAGCCCCGCCTGCGCGCCCCAGCAGATATACAGAGTGGACTGCACGTTCTTTTTGCTCCAGTCGATAATGGCGCAGAGCTCATCCCAGTAGTCCACCTGCTCGAACTCGAGGCGTTCGACCGGAGCGCCTGTGATTATCAGGCCGTCGAACTTCTGATCCTTCACGTCGTCGAAGGTCTTGTAGAACTCCAGCATATGCTCCGCCGAAGTGTTCTTCGTCTTATGCGAAGCGGCGGTAAGCAGCGTTATCTCCGTCTGCAGCGGAGTGTTCGAGAGCAGGCGCAGAAGCTGCGTTTCGGTTGTTATCTTCGTAGGCATCAGGTTGAGAATCGCGATGTGGAGCGGACGGATATCCTGCGCCATGGCGCGCTCGTTATCCATCCAGAATATATTTTCGCTCGTCAGCGTGCTCGCCGCGGGCAAATTGTTGTTTATCATAATAGGCATAAGGTTTCCCCTCCTCTCCTGGAGTCGAAACAGATTATAGCATTTCCGTCGCGAAATATCAATATATATTCGCAAACATTTGAAATAATTACCGCCGGAGCGCATCCGGCGCAAACGGGAGCGCAGATATGAGCGTTTATACAAGCGAAAAAGTCATAAGAGAAGCGCAGGCCGCGGAAGCCGCCTGCGCGGAACAGTTTGCGCGCATCGACGCCGCGGCACTTGAGAACAGCAGGCGTGTGCTTGACGCTTTCTCCGAATGCCGCGTCAGCGACAGCCACTTCGCAGGCACCACCGGCTACGGCTATGACGACGCGGGACGCGAGGTCATCGACCGCGTCTTTGCGAAGCTTTTCGGCACCGATGCGGCGCTGGTGCGCCACACCTTCGTCAACGGCACCCACGCGATCGCGACCGCGCTTTTCGGGCTGCTTCACCGCGGGGACGTTCTGCTCTCCGTCACCGGAGCGCCTTACGATACGCTCCGCGAAGCCGTCGCCGGCGACCACCCCGGCTCGCTGGTCTCCGCCGGAGTCGAGTACCGGCAGGTCGACCTTCTGCCCGACGGCAGTCCCGACCTCGACGCGATAAAAGCAAATATCGGAGGCGCTTCCGCCGTCTTCATCCAGCGCTCGAAGGGTTACACCTCGCGCAAATCGCTGTCAATAGCGGACATAAAGGCGCTCTGCGGATTCGTCAAGGGGCTTTCGCCCGACGTCACGGTCATCGTCGACAACTGCTACGGCGAATTCTGCGAAACGCTTGAGCCGACCGCCGTCGGAGCCGACGTCGCGGCGGGCTCGCTGATAAAGAACCCCGGCGGCGGGATCGCGCGCGGCGGCGGATACATCGCCGGCGGCGCGAAGCAGATCGAGCTCTGCGCCGACCGCCTCACAGCGCCCGGCATAGGGCTGGAATGCGGAGCCACCTTCGGCTTCAACCGCGAGATACTGCAGGGGCTTTTCGTCGCGCCGCACGTCGTCGCGCAGGCGGTGAAGACCGCGGTTTTCGCAGCCGCGCTCGCGCAGCGGCTCGGGTACGACGCCTTCCCCGCTTTCGACGTTCCGCGCACGGATATCGTGCAGGAGCTCCGCTTCGGCGCGGAGGACAAGCTGCTCGCCTTCTGCGCGGGGATACAGGCCGCCTCGCCGATAGACTCCTTCGTCACGCCGGTCGGCTGGGCGATGCCCGGTTACGACTGCGACGTCGTCATGGCGGCGGGCGCCTTCACGCAGGGCGCGTCGATCGAGCTTTCCTGCGACGGACCGCTCCGCCCGCCGTATACCGCCTACCTCCAGGGCGGGCTGACCTACGAAAGCGGCAAGCTCGGGATCATCTCGGCGTTTTCGAGAATGGAAGAATAACGTATCTAACATCAAAAACCGCCTCGCGAGAGGCGGTTTTTATTATGCCGTTACTAAATCAAAAAGCGGCTTCGTTGCTTCATTCCCACGCTTCGAGCTTGAACGCGACGAGGCTCGGATTGCCGCTCCAGTCGCCGTTGTTGCCGAAGCGGGTGAAGTAGTACCAGTTGTCATTCGTCACGATATTGCTGCCGCAGTATACGCTCTGCTGAACGTCCGCGACGACGGCGAGGGTGTTCGTCGCTATATCGTATTCGTAGATGCGGCCGGGCTTTCGCGCCGTCGGGATATAGAACAGCTTCGTTTCGTCCGGCGACATCGAGATCGAATAGGTATAACCGATGACGTTCTCGCCGTCGAGGTCCATATCTCGCAGGAAGGTCACCCTGCCGGTCTCCATATCCATCTTGTAAAGGTATCCGCAGCAGCCGCTGATGTAGGTCGTTTTGCCGTCCGAGGTCGTCGCCTGACCGTTCCAGAAGCCGCCCTTCATCGTGTCGCCTGTCTGATAGAGGCGGTTTTCGCCGTAGTCATAGCAGTAAACCGGCCACTGGATCTCGGCACGCTGACCGGGATCCTCAACGCCGCGGTAGAGATACACTCTGTCGCCGCTGACGATTATCTCACGGCTCAGCGGGTTGCCGAGCGACCACGGAATACCGTTGACGAAGCGGTCGACCGTGCCGGTCGCGAGGTCGTAGAAGACGAGGTCCGCGAGCGGATGCGTGAAGCCGACGAGCTTGCCCAGCTCCGGCATATAGTTGATTGCGACGACTCCCTGATGCTCGCACCAGACACCGCCCGGGAAGGACGCCGAAAGGTCAAGCAGTATCTCCTTCTCGATGTCGTACATATAGAGGTGCGCGCCGCGCTTGGTCATATAGCCGTCCGCGCCGTCGATATTATCCTTGTAATCGTGGAAGCCCTGGCTCGCCAGATACATCTTGTTGTCTATGCAGTAAAACTTCGTGTGTCCCTTCGGGATCTCCTCTCCGTAGACGTAGTTGTTGCACGCCTTGCTCGCTTCGATCAGCGTGCCGAGGAATTTGACGACGTCGGTCTCGGGATTATACGAGAAGACGGCGAAATCCTCTATCACTTCGTCGGGAATCAGGTCGGTACGGCGTCCGGTGTAGCCGAAGTATATGATGCCGTTATCGTCGATGCCCATCGGGTCCCAGCTCGTGTCGCCGGTGAAACCCTCGGGGAACATCTCGTCGAATTTGATAATGCGGAAGTCGGTGGCGCGGAAGTGAGAATCCGCATATTCGCTCGCCTTCGGCTCGGCGAAGCCGGGTTCGCGCGGCTCGGGTGGGATCACGGGAGCGGCGGTGATATATCCGTGCAGGTCGGAGACCTTCACTGTCGTGCCTTCGGCGGCGCCGTATGCTTCGATGATGAAGACGATGACGTCCTCAAGCTCGGACTGCGAGAAGGAGTGGCCCCAGAACGCCTTCTCAAAACAGCTGAACGGGATGTTGATATATCCGTCGGAACCGACCTGCGAGGGCTTGACGTTCAGCGCGTACTGTTCGCGCACCATGGTGTTGCAATTGGAGAGGCCTATCAGGATGCGCTCGACGGCGTCGGTTCCGAGCACGGCGTATTCGGGGCCGTAGACCTCAAGCTTGAAGCGTATGCCCTCGGCGCAGGAAAGGCCTGAGACGTCCATCTCCGGGTACGCCGCACCGGCGTTCTGCTTGTTGGGATTCAGCGTCGCGCTGCGGTCCATATTCTTCCAGCCCATCGCCTTGTCCGTGAAGTCGGCGGCCGCGGTCATGGAGAACCAGCCGTCACCCGCTTCAAAGATTGTGTTTCGGGAGAAGTCGCCGTTGTTATAGGCGCTGCCTGTGTTCAGCCCGTCGCCGATGGAGTCGCAGAGGCGGCCGCTGTTCGCGGTTACGACGGCGTTGACGTCGGCGGTGTTCCAGCCGCTGAAAAAGCCGGTGGTGACGGCCTCGGTGTTACGCAGCGTGAGGAGCCCGAAGGCGGCGGCGCGTTCATCCGCGGTCTGCGCGGAGGCGAGCGCGACTTCATAAGCCGTCCAGCTTTCGTCGGTGTAGTTATACCGCCACGGCGTCGCGCCCGAGACGTCGGATCCGCCGCGCACCGCCGTTTCGAACACGGGCACGGCCGCCTCGCCTATGAAAGCGCTGTCTTCGGTCGGGGCGAGGTCTGTCATTCCGAGCCCGACGGGCGAGGAATCCCCTTCCTCACGCAAAAGGTTGGAATATCCGGGTGATCCTTCGCTTCGTTCAGGATGACCGGACACCGCTTCTTTCACGGCCGCGGGAGCTTCATAGCGCTCCGCGCCCGCGGACGGCGCGCACACAGCCGCTATGAGCAGCGTCAGCGCGGCAAGCAGCGATATTATTTTAAGTTTCAGTGATTTTTCCATAGCGTTCCTCCACGCCGCAACGGCGATTATACAAGTCGATTATAACATACGCCGCGGCCGTTTGCAACATAAATATAATATTTATATAAAAGATCCGACGAACGTCTTTTTACCTCCCGCACCTTGAAATTTTCCAAAAAATCTGATATAATTACAAAAATCGCGAGAGGAGGCGAAAGAAATGCGTGAAGCTCCGCACGCCGGCGGCGGATACGCCGTCGACTACCCCATCGAAAAGGAAAAGGCGCTGCGCTCGATGATACTCACTCATGACAAGCTCGGCGCGCAGAACGCACTGAACGAGCTGATCGGGCACATATATTTTTCCAATGACTTCGACCTTGCGGAGATAAGGGCGCGGATGATCGAGCTGGTGGTCGTGCTCTCCCGCGCGGTTATAGACTCCGGCGCTGACATGCGCGAGGTCATGGCGCTGAACACGAAGTATCTCGGCGACATAGACCGCTTCACCTCCTTCGAGGATATGAACGAGTGGGTCACGGGGGTGCTGCACAGGTTCATCGACTACTCCTTTGACCTGCCGCGGATAAGGCATTCCACCGCCGTCTATAAGATAACGGAATACGTCAACGCCAACTACGCGAAAAAAATATCGCTGGACGACGTGGCGAAAAAGGTCTTCCTCTCGCGGTCGTATATCTCCACCGTCTTCAAGGAGGAGATCGGCATGAGTCTGACCGACTACGTGCGCGAGGTACGCATCGAGCGAAGCAAGCAGCTGCTGCTCGACAATACCGTTCGCATAGTGGATATCGCGGGAATGTGCGGCTTCGACGACCAGAGCTATTTCACGAAGGTGTTTCACAAGGCCGTCGGCGTGACCCCGAAGCAGTACCGCGAGAGGCGCGGAAGAGTCAACGCGTGATATAAAAACGGAATATGTGAAGCCGCCGCGT
>JAFRVI010000028.1 GCA_017438525.1 Clostridia bacterium | reverse complement strand
GGCGTCGATCGCGCTCTGCGCGGAGTACGGGTTCGCTTTGACCGCGTTTGCGTTTTTCAGCGCCGCGGCGTAGGGTGCGTAGCTCTCGGCGGTGTACGCCGTTTCGTCATAGAACGGCAGCGCCTCGAGCGCGGAGAAGTCGGCGCTTTCGGGGATCAGTCCCTCCGGCAGGGTCCAGCTGCATACCGCCGAGTTGAAGTCCTCGACTCCGCGCACGGCGGTAACGGATGCGCCGTCCGCGCCGAAGACGACGGAGTTGTACCAGCAGGCGCCGCGTTCTTCGCCGAGCAGCGCGAGCGGGAGCCCGTCGCGGGCGCGGAAAACGCCGATTTTGCTGTCGATGCCGGCGAGCGCGAGCATAGCGCCGTCGGGCGAAAAGGCGAGCGCCGTGACCGCCGTCCTGCCGAGGAACGGGCGCGCGGCGAGCCGTCCGGTCCCGGTATCGTAGATCCTCGCGCACGCGTCGCCGCAGGCGGCGGCGAGCAGACTTCCGTCGGGCGAAACGGCGAGCTGATAGACTTCGTCGCCCGCCTTGCCGAAAGCGGAAACGGCTTCGGCTTCAACGTCGTAAGCGTAGACCCCGCCGTTTGCGGTCGCGGCGTAGAGCCGCTTGCCGTCCGGCGAAAACGCGAGTGCGGAGATCCTGCCGCCGACCGTGAAAACGCGGTAGCCGGTCTTTCCCGCGGAGCGCACGTGAACGCTGCCGTCGTAGCAGCCGAAGGCGTAGTCGTCGTTTTTCGCGACGGCTATGGAATCCACCCAGCTGTCGGTCTTCTCGCGGGTTATCTCCGCGAGCGTCCTGCCGTCGTAGACGTAGAAATAATTGCAGTCGCTGCTGTTTGAATTCTCCGGCGTTCCGCCGGCGTAGCAGCGCGAGCCGTCATAGTTGAGCGCGACAACGGGGTAACGTCCGGAGAAGCCGCCGTTGACCGCGTTGCCGAAGTCCGCGTCCGTCACGGTCAGCTTGCGGTATCTGCCGAAAACGTACCTGCTCCCGTCGCCGGAGATCGCGTCGCTCATCACCCAGTATCCGCCGGAGCTCAATCTCGCGGCGGGAGCCAGCGCCGTGTTGCCGCCGTTATAAAGCATAACGTCCGCGGCGGCGTTGCCGTAAAGCAGCACTCCGCGTTCCGTGTCGACGGCGCAGGGGTTGGCGGGCGACCAGATCTTGTTGAAGCAGTCCGCCTCCGTCTTTTCCGCGGCGAAGGGCAGTTCGCTCTGCGGCGCGTACGCGGCGTCCTTGTAGTAGCGGACGTAATCTATATAATACTTCGTTTCCTGCGGCGCGTTCGGCGGGAGCTCGTAGTTGCCGGGCCCGTCGATGCCGGTGTTGAGCCGGATATACATCGGGTTTTTCTGCAGCGCGTTTTTCAGCGCGTCGGAGTCGACGTTTATCGTCAGATAGAGCACGTCGTCAAAGTACCATCTTATCTGATCCGCCTCCCATTCGATCGCGTAGACGTGGAAGTCGTCCGTCAGCTTTTCGTTGCTTATCAGCATCGTTCCGTCGGTCCAGCCGCCGATCTCGGCGTGATAGCCGTTTCCGTCGGCGTAATGGAAGGTGGCGAAGGAACGGCGGTGTCCGAGCCAGTCGTTTTCTTCGTCGAGCGCGATGAACTCCATAATATCGATCTCGGCGCAGTAGGGCCAGTTATCCTTGTCGCCCATCAGCCAGAAGGCGGGCCAGACCTTGTAGCCGTCCGGCAGCTTCGCGCTCATCTCTATCCTGCCGAAGGAAACGTGAAGCTTATCCTCGGTGGTGATCTGCGCGGCGGTGGAAGGCATACCGTTGTAATTCTCGACAACGGTCTTCAGCACGAGGCAGCCGTCCTCGAAGCATATATTGTTGTCGTCGTCGCGGTAGTAGTAGGGATCGGTCGGGTCGTTGTTCTTGCCGGTCATCGGGAACCATACTCCGCGGTTGAGCGCGCCGTCGTTGAATTCGTCGCTCCACGCGAGCGACCAGTCGGGCCCGCCTGCGGAAACGACGTCGAAGTATCTTATCAGCGCGTTGTTCTCCGTCAGCTTCGGCGTGTCGCCGGTATAGGTCAGCGCGACGCGCGAAGCGCCGGTATAGTAGAATGAAAAGCCCTTCGCCTTTGAATAGCTGACCGACCAGAGCTGGCCCGAATCGGTTAGATCCGGACAGGCGGCGCTGAAGGACGCGTTTCCGGAATCGCTGCTTCGCAGCAGCGCGAGGGCGTGGTTTTTGTTTATAAGTCTTATCTGATTCGGATTGGTCGGGTCGGCGCAGAGCTGCCAGAGCTGCGCGTCGTCGCCCTGAACGCTCTCGGAAAAGGTTAGGAAAGCGTCCGCCCGCGAGGGCTTGGATACCATCGTGAGCGCGGAGGAGGTACCGCGTTTGAGCAGTTTGTAATATTCCGCGCTGTTGAAACGCGGCGCGGCCGCCGGCGTTTCCGAGTATTCGCGCGCCGCGCCTTCGGCGGAGCCGGATACGGCGTGCAGGTCGGAGAAGGAAACGAGCGAAGCGCCGGTGAAGGTCAGGGATATATAGTTCAGCGTGCCGTCAAGCGGCGGCGCGCCGAAGCGGTCGAAGGGGAAGAGGTAATACCTTTCGCCCTCGGTCACGGTAATATCCGAGAGGGTGAAAACGCAGTCCTCCGCGCTGCCGCGCCTGCCGATCTCGAGGTCGAGCGAGGCGTCGGCGTCGGCGCTTATCTTCAGCGCGAAGCCGTCCGCCGTCTGGCAGGGCACGCCGAAGGGCGACGGGCCGGATACGCCTTCGGAGGCGGCGTTGGCGTAGCGGAGCGTACCGCTGCCGGAGAGCGTGACGACGCCGTCGGAAACAGAAACGCTCCCGCGTCGAAGCGGCATACTGCGGATATCTGCGTCGGTCAGTCCTTCAAAGCCGAGCAGCGGCTCGCGCGTGTAGTTTTCAAGCGGAACGAGCGCGTCAATAGCGGCACGAAGGGCGGCGGCTTCGCCGTTGTCGGTGCGTCCGGACTGAATGACAGCCTGTGCTTTGTCATAGCAGTCGCGAAGCAGGTTTCCGCTTTGCGCGGTATACATACCGTAAAGCTCTCTGCCGGCGGCGGCGATCGCGTCGTCGAGGGAATCCGCGGAGGCGAAGGGTATCGCGCCCGCGAAAAGCGAGCAGAGTATCAGCGTTGAGAGAAGTGCGGCTATGGTTTTCTTCATGTATTCACCTTCTTGTGATACTCGGCAGAAGAATATATTCTTCTGCCGAGTATGCTTCATTCATGCGGGAATAGTACTGTTGTTAAAGGGAATCAGCCAGCTTCGCGGCGACGCGGAGTATCGCCAGCGCGTCGGCGACCGTGATTTCACCGTCGCCGTCGGTGTCGCCGATCCTGATGGATAACGGCGTTTCTTCCGCGAGCTTCGCGGCTATACGCAGCGCGGCGAGCGCGTCGGAAACGGTGATCTCGCCGTCAAAGTCGAAGTCGCCCTTCATCGGCTCGGGCTCGTCTCCGCCTTCAACGAGGCCTTCCGCGGCTTCCGCGACCGCCTGCGCGGCGGCGTCGATCGCGCTCTGCGCGGAGTACGGGTTCGCTTTGACCGCGTTTGCGTTTTTCAGC
>JAFRVI010000027.1 GCA_017438525.1 Clostridia bacterium | reverse complement strand
TGCGGGAGCCGGAGCGGCTGCCGGAGCTGGAGCCGGAGCGGCGGCAGGAGCGGCGGGAGCCGGAGCCATGGCTTCATATTCGGCGGCGACGATGGCTTCGCCCTTCTCTACCTCTACCTCGTAGGTCTTTCCGTTGAGAGTTATCTTATATTTCATATCGGGTTCCGTCCTTTCGTCACTTTACTTCTTTGATGGAGATGAAACGCAGGGTGTTCAGCGGCTCGCCGAGCTTGTCGGCGGTTATCGCCATGAGCATCGCCGCGGTCTTGTCGGGCACGTCGAAGAGCTTGACCTCGCCGCAGGAGCCGGGGGCTTCCGCGGCCGGCGCGGCGGGAGCTTCGGCCGCTGCCGCGGGCGCGGCTTCGGCGGGCGCCGCCTTATCCTTCAGGAACACGCCCATCAGCTTGATGACGCCCATCAGCAGCACGAGCACCGCGAAGACGACCAGCAGGCCGAGCCCGGCGATCGCGAGCACGCCGCCGGCGGACTTCGCCATCTCGGCGTTGGAGTTCGCGCCCGTCGCGGCTGCCGCTTCGGAAATGAATCTCAGCATATCGGTATCCCGTCCTTTCAGATGGCTTCGATGGTGTACTTCGCCTTATTCTCCGCGTTGGCGCGGCGGTCGGTCAGGAACTTCTCCGCCTGCTGCGGGAAGGCGATGTAGGAGAGGACGTCCTCGTCGCTCTCGGCGAGGTCGCCGATCTCGGCGCGCGCCTTCTCTATCTGCGGCTCGAGCGTGTCGGCGAAGCGGCAGGTGATGCGCTCCTCGCCCTCAAGTCCCTTCTTCATAAGGTCGGCGTCGATCTCGCCGGGGGCGCGGCCGTATTCGCCGCGGAGGTACGCCTTTATCTCCTTGCTGATGGTCTTGTAGCGTTCGCCCTGCAGGACGTTCGTCGCCGCCTGGACGCCGACCATCTGGCTCATCGGAGTTACCAGCGGAGGATAGCCCATGTCCTTGCGGACGCGGGGGGTCTCTTCAAGCACCTCGGGCAGGCGGTCGAGCGCGTTCTGCGCCTTCAGCTGCGCGATGAGGTTGGAGAGCATTCCGCCGGGGATCTTGTAGTTCAGCGCGTCGGTGTCGGTCGCGAGCACGCGGGGGTTCAGCTTGCCGGCTTCGAGGAACTCGTCGCGGACGGGCTTGAACCAGTCGTTGACCTGCTTCGTGACGGCGTCGTCGAGGTCGACTTCATAGCCGAGGCGGCGCAGCGCGAACGCGAGCGTTTCGGTCGCGGGCTGGGAGGTGCCGCCGGAGAAGCAGGAGGTCGCCGTGTCGATGACGTCGGCGCCGGCTTCGACGGCTTTAAGGTAGGTCATGAACGCGAGGCCGGTCGTGCAGTGCGTGTGGACGACGAGCGGCAGGTCGACGGCGTTCTTGATCGCGGAAACGAGGTCGTACGCCTCGTCCGGAGCCATGACGCCCGCCATATCCTTGATGCAGATGGAGTTGACGCCCATTTCCTGCATCTCCTTGCAGAGCTTGACGTAGTTCTCGAGCGTATGCACCGGGCTGGTGGTGTAGGAGATCGCGCCGGAGGCGTGGGCGCCGCATTTCAGCGTTTCTTCCACCGCGACTTTGATGTTGCGGATGTCGTTGAGCGCGTCGAAAATGCGGATGATGTCTATGCCGTTTTTGACGGAAAGCTGCACGAAGCGGCGGACGACGTCGTCCGGATAGTGCTTGTAGCCGAGCAGGTTCTGACCGCGCAGCAGCATCTGCAGCTTGGTATCGGGCATCTTCTCCTTGATCCTGCGGAGGCGCTCCCACGGGTCCTCGTTCAGATAGCGCAGGCAGGAGTCGAAGGTCGCTCCGCCCCAGCATTCGACGGAGTAGTAGCCCGCCTTGTTCATCGTTTCAAGTATCCCCTCGAACTTATCGAAGGGAAGGCGCGTGGCGATGAGCGACTGATTGGCGTCCCTCAGCACCGTTTCGGTGAAACCGACTTTTTTCATATTCACTCGTCCTTTCGAGGTAAAATGCGTTCGCAAAGCGCTGTTTGCGGGTCGTCCGGCGGCGGAAACGGCATCGCGTCCCTCATCTGCCGCCATTATACAGTATATCACACACGAAGCGTGAATGCAAGCGGTTTCACAACAAATTGCGAAGCTGTTTCATAATAGACTGATTTTACTATTTACAAATCATTAAAAATATGTTATTCTTTTACTTGAAAGGAGGTCTGATTTTAATGGAACTTAAAGGAAGCAAAACCGAAAAAAATCTGATGGAGGCGTTCGCCGGCGAATCGCAGGCGAGGAACAAGTACACCTACTTCGCTTCTAAGGCGAAGAAGGAGGGCTACGAGCAGATAGCCGCCATTTTTGAGGAGACCGCGTTAAACGAGAAGGAGCACGCGAAGCTGTGGTTCAAGCACCTGAACGGCATCGGCTCGACCGCCGAGAACCTTCTCGCCGCCGCCTCCGGCGAAAACGGCGAGTGGACCGATATGTATCCGCGCATGGCCGCGGAGGCGAAGGAGGAGGGCTTCCTCCAGATCGCCGCACAGTTCGAGGGCGTAGCGAAGATCGAGAAGGCGCACGAGGAGAGATACCGCAAGCTGCTTGCGGCGCTCGAGGCCGGCGCTGTTTTCGAGAAGGACGGAACTTATATGTGGAAGTGCCGCAACTGCGGTCATATCCACGTCGGCAAGTCCGCTCCGCAGGTCTGCCCCGTCTGCGCTCATCCGCAGGCATATTTTGAGATCGTCGTCGAAAACTATTGAGTTTTTTCGGTGAGGCCGATTGATCTTCATTCGGTCAAGGTCAGAAAGAAAAACGCCGCGTCGAAAGACGCGGCGTTTTTGGATAGATTATTCTTATTTTTGACTGATCTTCGGGAAGAACAACAAACCGGAAAGCACCGGATTTATTCGTTTATCAGGCGTATTGTCCCCGCCGGCAATCAGCCGTTTCCGAGCGCTTTCAACGCCGACCGGCGCGAAAAGATCCTTTTTAAGACCAGCGTATCCCTGATTTGCGCGCCCAAAAGACGCGGCGTTTTTGCTATTATAAACGCTTATTTGTCATTCGTCACGTCGCCGTCGCCGTTGACGGGGATAGCTTCGCCGAGGATCTTCGCCTCCGGCTTGAAGACGCACTTGACGACGTCCTTGGCGCGCGCGGCTATTTCGCGCAGCTCGCGCCCCGCGCCTCCTTCGCGTTCAAGTATCTCCGCCGCCGCGCCGTAAGCTTCGACGCCCAGTCGCTCCGCGATGTAGAGAGCGCGATAGAGATGATATTTCTGAGTTACAATGATGATCTTCTTCGCCTTGAAAATCTCGCGCGCCCGATATACGCTGTCATAGGTGGAAAGCCCCGCGTGATCCATAAAGACGTCGCTCGACAGGACTCCGAGACTCACCGCCTTGCTTTTCATCACGTTGACCTCGTCGTAATTATCACGCGCATGGTCTCCGCTCATAAGCAGCTTCGGAGCGGCACCCTTTTCGTAAAGCACCACCGCCGCAGTGATCCTGTCGTGGAGCACAGAGCTCGGCTCTTCCCCGGTGACTCCCGCTCCGAGCACGAGTATGCAGTCGAATCCGCCGAGCTCGCAGAGCTCGCTCTCGCTGAGCAGTCTGTCTCTGGTGCTGAGCTTAACGTAAAAACTCAGCGCGACAGTTGCCGCGGATGCGGCGATAACAACTATCAATACGATAAGCAGCAGCTTTTTCAGAATGAACATAGCATCCTCCTTCGCAGAACGCGGGGTACAGAGCGATTATTCTGTATCTTGATTATACCATCCGCGGCAAAGACAGTCAAGCGGCTATCGCACGCGGCTTGCGGGCGGCGGGCAGCGCCCGCTTTTGAGTCGCCGCGCGTCTGCCGACGGGACTGTCATCCCGAGCGTCAGCGAAGGATCCCACACCGTAAGCAGACGCCTGCATACGTTGTCATCTTGAGCGAAGGCGAAGCCGGAGTCGAAGGATCTTGTCGGTAACGGTCGTGTTATCGGGAAAGTGCACAGTCGGAAACGGGGGCTACGCTTCGTTTTCTTTCGCGGCGTTCAGCGTGACTGCGCGGACGAGCAATGCTCGTCCCTACGGGCGCGATGCTTCGCATCGCTCCGCTCAGGATGACAAAGGGCGGCGCGAGTGCGAGAATGCACGGACGAGCGATGCTCGTCCCTACGGGCGCGATGCTTCGCATCGCTCCGCTCAGGATGACAAAGGGCGGCGCGGGTGCGAGAATGCACGGACGAGCGGTGCTCGTCCCTACGGGCGCGAAGCGTCAATATCACTGCGGCGAAGCCGCAATATCACTATCGCGGAGCGATAATATCACTGACGCGCAGCGTCAATATCACTGCGAACGCCCCGCGTTCGCCCGTGGGATTCCTCGTCGGCGCGTTCGCGCCCCCTCGGAATGACAGAGCCGCCGGCGCCGCGGAATGACGGAGCGGCGGCGACGCGGAATGACGGAGCAGCGGCGACGCGGAATGACGGAGCAGCGGCGGTTTTACATAACGCAAACCGCGCGGCATTTCTGCCGCGCGGTATGAGTAAATGTTCGGTTTTCCGGTGTAAGCGGTACCATTTCCGCGCGCCGTGGCTGAACGGCTGCGGAAGCCCCTTTCTCCGCGGCGTAGGACGCGGGAAAGGTCGCAAGCTCTGAACTCAAAGCCATCCACCGACGCTTACGCGCAGGTTTACGGTTTTAAGTTATGACGCGGCTGCGCCGCGGTTATGAACTCGCCTTCGGCGAGCGTTGACGCAAATCGCTCCGCGATTCGCGTCAGACCAGCTCGATGATCGCCATCTCGGCGGCGTCGCCGCGGCGCGGACCGGTCTTGATAACGCGGGTATAGCCGCCGCTGCGGCCTTCATACCTGGGCGCTATCTCGTTGAACAGCTTGCTGACGACGTCTTCCTTCGTGATGAAGGCGAGCGCCTGACGGCGGCTGTGAAGAGTATTCTTTTTGCCGAGAGTGACCATCTTGTCGGCGACGGAGCGCAGCTCCTTCGCTCTGTAAAGGGTGGTCTCGAGGCGGCCGTTCTCCAGCAGCGCCGTGACCATGCCCCTCATCATCGCGATGCGGTGATCGGTCGGTCTCCCGAGTTTTCTCGTTCCGGGCATATCAGTATCCTCCCTGTATCATTCTTCTTCCCTGCGCAGGGACAAGCCCAGCGAGGCGATCTTGGAGATGACTTCTTCAAGCGACTTCTTGCCGAGGTTTCTGACCTTGATCATATCCTCTTCGGAGAAGTTGATGAGGTCCTCCACAGTGTTGATTCCCGCCCGTTTCAGGCAGTTGAAGGAGCGCACCGAGAAGTCGAGCTCCTCGATCGTCATTTCGAGCACCTTTTCCTTGCTCACTTCTTCCTTCTCGATGATTATCGAAGCGTCCTTCGCCTCCTGCGTCAGCTCGACGAAGAGGTTCAGGTGCTCGGTGAGCACCTTCGCGGCAAGGGCGACGACGGATTTCGCGGAAACCGTGCCGTTCGTCCAGACCTCGAGGATCAGCTTGTCATAATCGGTAAGCGAGCCGACGCGGGTATTCTCGACCTTGTAGTTGACCTTCAGCACCGGAGTGTAAACGGAGTCGACCGGTATCACGCCGATGGCGTCGTCTTCGGACTTGTTGCGCTCGGAGCTGACGTAGCCGCGGCCGCCGTTGATGACAAGCTGCATACGCAGCTCGGCGTCCTTGTCAAGCGTCGCTATGTGAAGCTCGGGGTTGAGTATCTCCACCTCGGCGTCCGGCTGGATGCTTCCGGCGGTGACTTCGCACTCGCCCTGCGCTTCGATATATACGGTTTTCGGTCCCTCGCAGTTGAGCTTGGCGATGATGGACTTGACGTTGAGAACTATCTCGGTAACGTCCTCCTTCACGCCCGGGATGGTCGTGAACTCGTGCTGGACGCCCTCGATGTAGACGGACGTCACCGCGTAGCCCTCAAGCGATGAGAGCAGAACGCGTCTGAGCGAGTTGCCCATAGTGATGCCGTAACCTCTTTCAAGCGGCTCGACGATCACCCTTCCGTAGCTGCTGCCCGGTTCCGGCTCGAAAAATTCCACTTTCGGTCTTTCGATTTCGATCATATTAACCCTCCTCTGCGGTTATAATGAGACGGCTCTGCGCGCGAAGGGCGCGCGAAGCCATACGGCGCATAAGCGCCGCGCGGACGGCGGCAAAGCCGCCTCCTTCGGCAGTTTACTTGGAGTACAACTCGACGATGAGCTGCTCGTCTACCGGGATATCGATCTCTTCGCGGGTCGGGATGCTGAGCACCTTCGCGGCGCGCGCCTCTTTGTTGAGGTCGAGCCACTTCGGCGCCGGATGAGTCGCGGTCGCTTCGAGAACGGCCTTGATCTTTTCCTTCTCGAGAGACTTGGAGGTGATGGCGACGACGTCGCCGACCTTCAGCGCGTAAGAGGGGATGTTGACCTTCTTGCCGTTGACGGTGTAGTGGCCGTGGAGCACGAGCTGTCTCGCTTCCGGTCTGGAAAGCGCGAAGCCGCAGCGGTAAACCACGTTGTCAAGTCTCGTCTCAAGAAGCTGGAGCAGGTTCGTACCGGTCTGGCCGGGTCTTCTCTCGGCTTCGGCGAAATAGTTGCGGAACTGGGTCTCGAGAACGCCGTAGATCCTTCTGGCTCTCTGCTTGGCGCGGAGCTGGATGCCGTATTCAGAGGACTTTTTGCGTCCCTTGCCGTGCTGGCCGGGAGCGAAGGGGCGGACGTTCATCGCGCACTTCTCGGAATAGCACTTCGCGCCTTTCAGGAAGAGCTTCTCGCCCTCTCTGCGGCACTGTCTGCATACCGCTTCAGTATATCTTGCCATATTCTTATTCCTCCGTTACACGCGTCTTCTCTTGGGCGGACGGCATCCGTTGTGGGGGATCGGCGTGACGTCTTTGATCATGCTGATCTCCAGGCCGGCTGCCTGCAGCGCCCTGATGGCCGCTTCTCTGCCCGAACCGGGGCCCTTGACGTAAACTTCGACGGAGCGAAGCCCGTATTCCATGGCCGCCTTCGCGGCGGTCTCCGCGGCGGACTGAGCCGCGAACGGAGTGGACTTACGGGAACCGCGGAAGCCGAGGCCGCCCGCGGACGCCCAGGACAGAGCGTTGCCCTGCGTGTCGGTTATCGTTACGATCGTGTTGTTGAAGGTCGACTGGATGTGAGCCGCGCCCTTGTCAACAAACTTTTTCTCACGGCGGCGACGGACTGTCGCAGCGCCTTTTTTCGCTGTTTTAGCTGCCATTATTCCGTTGCCTCCTTACTTCTTCTTGTTCGCAATGGTCTTCTTCGGACCCTTGCGGGTTCTCGCGTTGGTCTTGGATCTCTGGCCGCGGACGGGCAGTCCCTTGCGGTGACGCACGCCTCTGTAGCAGCCGATCTCGACCAGGCGCTTGATGTCGAGCGCGACTTCTCTGCGAAGGTCGCCTTCGACGCTGTAATTCGCCTCGATGAACTCTCTGATCTTGGAAACTTCATCGTCGGTAAGGTCTTTGACTCTGGTATCGGGATTGATTCCCGTTTTGCTCAAAATCTCGTTTGAGCGGGTCCTGCCTATGCCGTAGATATAGGTGAGGCCTATCTCAACGCGCTTTTCGTTCGGCAGATCAACACCGGAAATTCGTGCCATTTACTTCTGCACCTCCATTTTATTAGCCCTGCTTCTGCTTGTGCTTGGGGTTCTCACAGATGACCATGACGCGCCCCTTGCGCTTGATTATCTTGCATTTTTCACACATCGGTTTTACCGAAGGTCTGACTTTCATAATATTTTCCTCCTACGCTATGCGATGATTCGCTGTGCTTCAGCGGCGGAAACCCGCCTCTTACTTGTTTCTCCAGGTGATGCGGCCTCTTGTCAGGTCGTAGGGAGACATTTCAAGCGTCACCCTGTCGCCCGGGAGAATCTTGATGTAGTTCATTCTGAGTTTGCCCGAGATATGCGCCAGAACGATGTGGTCATTCTGCAGCTTCACCGAGAACATGGCGTTGGGAAGCGCCTCGACGACTACTCCTTCCAGCTCGATCATATCTTCTTTTGACATAAATTACCTCCAGGAACTTAACAGCTTTCTGAGAACGTGGTCTTCCGCGTTTTTCGCATCCGCGGTATCAAGTTTGCCCAAATACGCGAGATGCCTGACGTTTTTTCGCTTCGGCTTCGCTTGTCTGCGAAGCTCTCCGTCGACGACGGAGGCGAAGCCGTTTTCCACGGCGATGACCGCGTAAACGCGGCCCTTGTCGTGCCCCGCACGGGACCGGACGACGCAACCGGGTTCAATCTCCATAGAAATCTCCTTTTGCGTTATACCTTCGTCAGTATCTCCGCGCCGTTCGGCGTGATAGCGACCGTGTGTTCGAAATGCGCGGACAGCTTGTTATCCGCGGTCACGACGGTCCACTCGTTGGGGAGGGTGAAGACACGCTCGCTGCCCTGCGTGAGCATGGGCTCTATCGCGATGGTCATACCCTCGCAAAGTCTGACACCGTGCCCCGCCCTGCCGTAATTCGGCACGTCGGGCGGCTCGTGGAGATGCGTTCCGACGCCGTGGCCGGTGTAGTCGCGCAGCACGGAGTATCCGTGCGCGAGCGCCTCGCTCTCCACCGCGGAACCGATGTCGCCGATGCGGTTGCCTATAAGCGCCGCTTCGATGCCTCTGTCCCGCGCCGTCTTCGTCACCTCGCAGAGACGCTTCGCTTCTTCGCTCACTTCTCCGCAGTAAAAGGTGTAGGCGGTGTCTGAATGGTAGCCCTTTTTGAACGCTCCGACGTCGATCGTGACGATGTCGCCCTCGCGGATCACCCTGTCTTTCGACGGGATGCCGTGGATGACCTCCTCGTTGATCGATATGCACGCGGACGCGGGAAAGCCCTGATAATTCAGGAATGACGGAGTGGCTCCGTGCTTTTCGATAAAGCGGCGGATGAACTTATCCAGCTCGGCGGTGGTTACGCCGTCTTTGATGCGTTCCCCTGTTTCAACGAGAGCAGCCGCGGCTATTTTACCCGCCTCCCGCATCAACTCTAATTCAGCTTTATCTTTAAGCACTATCATATCAGCCACGCACTATCCCGACGATCTCGCTCGCGATCTCGCCGATGGAGGCGCTGCCGTCGACGGGGAAAAGGATCCCTTTGTCGCGGTAATACGCCTGCAGCGGCTCGGTCTGTCGGTGGAACACCTCCAGCCGTTCGCGAACGACCTCCTCCCTGTCGTCCTCGCGGACGCTCAGGGGCTCGCCGCATACCCCGCAGCGGTCTCCCGCCGGGGACGGATTGTTCTCGAGGTGGTAGGTCGCGCCGCACTTCAGGCAGACGCGGCGTCCGCTCATGCGCTTTATAAGCACGTCGTCGGCTACCTCGATGTCAATCACCTTGTCTATAACAATTCCCATCCCGCAAAGCCCTTCCGCCTGCGCTATCGTGCGCGGGAAGCCGTCGAGTATGAACCCTCCGGCGCAGTCGGGCTTCGCGAGTCTGGTCCTTATTATTTCGATAACGATCTCGTCCGCGAGAAGCTTGCCTTCGTTTATCGCCTGCTGCGCCGCAGCGCCCAGCTCGCTTCCGGCGGCTATCTCTTCGCGGATGATGTTACCTGTGGAAATCGTCGGCACGCCCAGCGTTTCCGCCAGCAGCGCCGCCTGAGTTCCTTTCCCCGCTCCGGGGGGGCCGAAGAATATCAGCTTCATAGGGACCGGGAATTACTCAAGGAATCCCTTGTAGTGTCTCATCATCAGCTGGGACTCGATCGCTTCCATCGTGTCGAGCGCAACGCCGACGCAGATGAGGAGCGTGGTGCCGCCGATGCCCAGGTTGCCGACCTGCGGGAACAGGATTCCGACAAGCACCGGGATTATCGCGATCAGCGCGACCGCGAAGGCGCCTATGAGCGTGATCTTGTTGAGTATCTTCTTGATGTACTGGACGGTCGGTTCGCCCGGACGGATGCCGGGGATCGAGCCGCTGTTCTTCCTCAGGTTATTCGCGATCTCCTGCGGATCGTAGGAAATCGAGATGTAGAAGAAGTTGAAGAAGATTATCAACAGGAAGAATACGATGGCGTATACCCAGGACCTCGGTCCGAACCACTTCTGGATGAAGACGATCCATCCCTGAGTCTGATCGGCGAAGAACTCGGTGATCATCTGCGGCATGCTCACAAGGGAGCTGGCGAAGATGATGGACATAACGCCCGACATATTCAGCTTGAAGGGGATGTGGGTGCTCTGGCCGCCGTAGACCTTGCGGCCGACGACGCGCTTGGCGTACTGAACGGCGATGCGGCGTTCCGTCGCGGAGATCACGACGACGTAGACGATCATGAACAGGATGCCCAGGATGATCGCGGTCGCGAGGATCCATTCGCTGTTGCGGTACAGCTCGATAAGGTAGAGCACCAAACTCTTGAAGTTCGCCAGAATACCGGCGAAGAGGATCATGGAGATACCGTTGCCGATACCCTTCTCATTGATCTGTTCGCCCAGCCACATGACCAGCGCGGTGCCGGCCACGAAGCAGGAGATGATGACGATGGCTCTGAACCAGTCGCCGCCGCCGAAGGGCGTGTTGGTCGCGAGGACCGCCTGGGTCGTTCCGTCTTCGAGCGTCGCGGTGTTGCGGGTCAGGGT
Source organism: Clostridia bacterium (assembly GCA_017438525.1). Taxonomy (NCBI): domain Bacteria; kingdom Bacillati; phylum Bacillota; class Clostridia; species Clostridia bacterium. The sequence continues at coordinate 13,071 of JAFRVI010000027.1, read as the reverse complement.
GATGTAGTACACGAAGCCCTGCAGCAAGCCGAGAGTGACGGCGACGTAGCGGGTGATCTGCGCGATGCGCTTCCTGCCGTTCTCCTCATCCTTCGAGAGTCTCTCGAGGGCGGGGATCGCGACGGTCAGCAGCTGCATGATTATGGACGCGTTGATGAAGGGCGTGATGGACATCGCGAACAGCGTTGCGTTCTGGAACGCGCCGCCGGTCAGCAGTCCGAGGTACGTCGACAACGTGCCCTGCTGGCTCGATGCTGCCGCCTGGACGGCGTCGGGGTTCAGGAACGGAACCATGACGTGGCATCCGAGACGGAAGATGAGAATGATGAAAAGGGTGTAGATGATCTTATTTCTTATCTCCCGAACTCTGAAAGCGTTCTTAAGCGTCGAAAACATCAGATCACCTCGGCCTTTCCGCCGGCAGCTTCGATCTTCTGCTGCGCGGCCTTGGTGAAGCCGGCCGCCTTGACGGTGAGCTTCTTGGTCAGCTCGCCGTTGGCGAGGATTCTTATACCGTCGTTTGCTTTGGAGATAACGCCGGTGTCGAGGAGAAGCTGCGCGTCGACCACGGTGCCGTTATCGAAACGCTCGAGCTCATAGATATAGACCTCGACGAGCTTCTTGGCGAACACGTTCGTGAAGCCCCTCTTGGGCAGGCGTCTGGTGATGGGCATCTGGCCGCCTTCGAATCCGACACGGACTCCGCCGCCGGAGCGCGCGTTCTGTCCCTTGTGTCCTTTGCCGGCGGTCTTGCCGTTGCCGCTGCCCGCGCCTCTGCCTTTGCGCCATGCCTTTCTGGAATCGCCCTCGGCAGGTGTGAGATCACACAATTTCATACGCGTAGCACCTCCTTACAGTTCTTTGACTTCTACTAAATAGCAGATGTGGGCGAGCTTGCCGTTGGTCGCGTCATTGACGGGCTGAACGCTCTTGTCGCCGATCTTGCGAAGTCCCATGGAATTCGCGGTGGCGATGTGGCTCTTCTTCCTGCCGATGAGGGACTTGACGAGCTTGACTTCTACCTGCTTGTTGTTCTTTGCGGTAGCCATAATTTATCCTCCCTATCCGACGATCTCGGCGGGCGTCTTTCCTCTGACTTCCGCCACCTGCTCTATGCTGCGCAGGCTCTTGAGTCCCTCCATCGTCGCGTAAACGACGTTGATGGGGTTGTTGGAACGAAGGCACTTCGCTCTGACGTCTCTGACGCCGACCGCCTCGACGACGGCTCTGACGGCGCCCGACGCGATAACGCCGGTACCGGGGGCGGCGGGCTTGAGCATGACTCTGCCCGCGCCGAACGCGCCGATCGTTTCGTGAGGAAGCGTGGTGCCCTTCAGGGCGACTTTGACGAGGTTCTTCTTGGCGTCTTCGATACCCTTGCGGATGGCGTCCGGAACTTCGCCGGCCTTGCCCAGACCTACGCCGACGGTGCCGTTTCCGTCACCGACGACGACGATCGCGGCGAACTTGTAGATACGTCCGCCCTTGACGGTCTTGGATACGCGGTTTATGGCGACTACCTTTTCGGTAAGTTCAAACTGCTGTGCATCTATTCTTGACATCGTATTCCTCCCCATCAGAACTTCAGTCCGTTTTCACGGGCCGCTTCGGCGAGAGCTTGGACTCTGCCGTGATAGATGTAACCGCCGCGGTCGAAAACGACGTTCTCGATGCCGGCGTCCAGCGCCTTCTTCGCGATAAGCTCGCCGACCTTCTTGGCGCCTTCCTTGTTGCCTCCGCTGACGCCGAAGCCCTTCTCGAGAGAAGAGGCGGCGACCAGCGTCTTGCCGGCGACGTCGTCGATGATCTGGGCGTAGATGTTGCTCGTGCTGCGATAAACGCTCAGGCGCGGTCTTTCGGGAGTTCCGGATATCTTGTTCCTGACTCTGAAGTGTCTCTTGAGTCTGGCAGCGTTGGAATCTTTCTTATTGATCATATCTTCTCACTCCTTACTTCGCGGTCTTGCCGGCCTTGCCTTCCTTGCGGCGGATGTGCTCGGTCACGTACTTGATGCCCTTGCCCTTATAGGGTTCCGGCGGACGCTTTTCTCTGACTTCCGCGGCAAACTGGCCGACCTTCTGCTTATCGGGACCGGAAATGATGATCTTGTTCGGGCCGGGGACGTCGATGGTGATGCCGTCGATCTCGTCCATAACGACCTGATGGGAATAACCGAGGTTCATGACCAGCTGCTTGCCCTGCTTCTGAGCTCTGTAACCGGTGCCGTTGACCTCGAGCTCCTTGGAGAAGCCGTCGGTGACGCCCACGACCATGTTGTGAAGCAGCGCGCGGGTAAGACCGTGGAGCGCTCTGTTTTCCTTCTCGTCGTCCGGACGTTCAACGGTGATCTGACCGTCTTCCATAGTCAGCTTCATCGTGGGGCAGAGGGGCTGCTCAAGGGTTCCCTTGGGGCCCTTGACCGTGACGACGTTGCCTTCCTTGATATCGACGGTAACTCCGGCGGGGATGACGATAGGCTTTTTACCGATTCGTGACATTTCTCTTCCTCCCTTACCAGACGAAGGCGAGAACTTCGCCGCCGATGTTTTCCTTGCGCGCCACTCTGTCGGTCATAACGCCCTTGGAGGTGGACACGATGGCTATTCCCAGACCGCGCATGACCTTCGGAAGCTCCTCGCTCGACGCATAAATGCGGAGACCGGGCTTCGAAACTCTGCGGAGTCCCTGAATGACCTGCGATTTGTTGGGACCGTACTTCAGGACGATGCGGATTATTCCCTGCTTGCCGTCCTCGATGTTGGTCCAGCTCTTGATATATCCCTCGTCCAGAAGCACCTGAGCAATAGCCCTCTTTATGTTGGACGCAGGAACATCAACCGAATCGTGCTTTGCCGAATTCGCGTTACGGATACGGGTGAGCATATCGGCAATGGAATCTGTTGTCTGCATTATTTCTTCCTCCTTATAAAGTGGTTATTACCAGGACGCCTTCTTGACGCCGGGGATGTAGCCCTTGTAAGCAAGCTCGCGGAAGCATATTCTGCATATGCCGTACTTGCGGAGATACGCGTGCGGTCTGCCGCATATCTTGCAACGGTTGTAGGCACGCGTAGAGAACTTCGGCGTACGCTGCTGCTTTATCTTCATTGATGTTTTAGCCATAATTCTCTCTCCTCCTACTTCGCGAACGGAGCGCCCATAAGTGCGAGCAGCTCTTTTGCTTCTTCATCGTTGGGCGCGGTGGTTACGAACACGATGTTCATACCGCGGATCTTCTCGACCTTGTCATACTCGATCTCGGGGAATATCAGCTGCTCCTTCAGGCCGAGCGCGTAGTTTCCTCTGCCGTCGAAGGCGTCCGGGTTGATGCCGCGGAAGTCTCTGACGCGGGGAAGCGCCACGGAGAAGAGGCGGTCGACGAACTCGTACATCATGTCGCCGCGAAGGGTGACCTTGACGCCGATGCTCATGCCCTCTCTCAGCTTGAAGTTGGCGACCGACTTCTTCGCCTTGGTGACGACCGGTCTCTGACCGGTGATCGCGGCGACGTCCTTTACGATCGCGTCAAGCGCTTTCTGATTGTCCTTGCAGTCGCCCGCTCCGACGTTGACGATGACCTTGTCAAGCTTGGGTATCTGCATTACGCTCTTGTACTCAAACTTCTTCATGAGCGCGGGAGCGACTTCGTTTTTATAAAAGTCCTTTAATCTTGCCATCTCTACTCTCCTCACTTGAAGGTCTTTCCGCAGTCCGCGCGGCGGCACTTGCGGAGCTTCGTCACGTTGCCCTTGGCGTCGACGCTGACTTCATGGCCGACTCTGGTGGGCTTGCCGCACTTGGGGCAGACAAGCATAACCTTGCTGGCGTGAAGAGCGCCCTCGGCGGCGATGATACCGCCCTGCTCGCCCTGCTTGCGGGGTCTGACGTGCTTTTGCTTGATGTTGCGTCCTTCGACGATGACCTTGCCCTCCTTGGGAGAAACGGCCACGACCTTGCCGGTCTTGCCGACGTCGCCGTTCTTGCCGTGTCTGCCGCTGATGACCATTACGGTATCGCCGGTCTTAACATGTACTTTCATTCTCGTTCCTCCCCATTAAAGCACTTCGGGCGCGAGCGAGAGGATCTTCATATAATCCTTTTCTCTCAGCTCTCTGGCGACCGGTCCAAAGATACGGGTACCTCTGGGGTTCTTGTCTTCCTTGATGATGACCGCCGCATTTTCATCGAAGCGGATGGTGGAGCCGTCGTCACGGCGGAGCTCCTTCGCGGTGCGCACGATAACGCAGCGAACGACCTCGCCCTTCTTGACGACGCCGCCCGGCGCGGCCTTCTTGACGGAAGCCACGACGACGTCTCCGATGCCGGCGTATCTCCGGCGGGTGCCTCCCAGAACACGGATGCACATAAGCTCCTTCGCTCCGGTATTGTCCGCCGCTTTAAGATAGGTCTGCATTTGTATCATAATACGTTTTCCTCCTTAAACCGAAAGCGAATTACTTCGCCTTCTCGACGATCTCAACCAGTCTCCAGCGCTTATCCTTGGAGATCGGCCTCGTTTCCATGACGCGCACGGTGTCGCCGATCGCGCACTCGTTGTTTTCGTCATGGGCCTTCAGCTTGTAAGTTCTCTTAACGACTTTTTTGTAAAGCGGGTGCTTGACGTGCTCCTCGATGGCGACGACGACCGTCTTATCCATCTTGTCGCTTACGACCTTGCCGACGCGCTCTTTTCTGAGATTTCTTTCCATTACTTATCGGCTCCTCCCGCAGCGGCTATCTCTTTTTCGCGGATAACCGTCTTGACTCTCGCGATGTCCTTCTTGACGAGATTGATCCTGACGGGGTTCGTCAGCTGGTTGATCGCGTGCTGGAAGCGAAGGTTGAACAGCTCTTCCTTCAGCTCCTTGAGCTGATCGTTCAGCTCGAGCACGCTGAGTTCTTTAAGCTCTTTTACGTTTTTCACTTCGCTTCGACCTCCTCTTCCCTGGTCACAAAGCGGCACTTGATAGGCAGCTTGTGGGCGGCGAGTCGGAGCGCCTCCTTGGCGGTGGCTTCCGGTACTCCGGCGATCTCAAACAGGACTCTGCCCGGCTTGACGACCGCTACCCAGTACTCCGGCGAGCCCTTACCGGAACCCATGCGGGTCTCGGCCGGCTTCTCGGTCACGGGCTTATGCGGGAAAATCTTGATGTAGACGTTACCGCCTCTCTTGATGTAACGCGTGAGCGCGATACGGGCGGCTTCTATCTGGTTGCTGGTTATCCAGCTCGGCTCGAGGGCCTGGAGGCCGTATTCGCCGTTGGTCACCTTGTTGCCGCGGAGCGCTTTGCCCTTAAGGCGGCCGCGCTGCTGTTTGCGGTATTTAACTCTCTTCGGGATAAGCATCAGCGGTTACCCCCTCTTCTTCTCTGAGTGTTTCCGGAATCGGCAAGGACTTCGCCCTTGTAGATCCAGACCTTGACGCCGATAACGCCGTAGGTGGTGTGCGCCTCGGCGAAACCGTAGTCGATGTCCGCGCGCAGAGTCTGCAGCGGAATGGTGCCCTCGTGATAATGCTCGGTACGGGCGATCTCGGCGCCGCCGAGACGACCGCTGACGCAGGTCTTGATGCCCTTCGCGCCGAGCTTCATCGTTCTGCCGATCGCCTGCTTAAGGGCGCGGCGGAAGGAAACGCGCTTCTCGAGCTGCTGCGCGACGTTCTCGGCAACCAGCTGAGCGTTAAGATCGGGCTCCTTGATGGCGACGGCGTTGAGCATGACCGGCTTGGAAGCGAGCTTCTCGACGTCGGCGCGGAGCGCCTCGATGCCTTCGCCGTTTCTGCCGATGATCATACCGGGTCTGGCGCAGTACACGTTGATGCGGATCTTCGCGTTATCGCGCTCTATCTCGAGACGGGCGATGCCCGCGTCATAGAGCTTCTTCTTCAGGAATTCCCTGATCTTGTAGTCCTCGACAAGCAGATCGCCGAACTCTTCGTCCTTCGCGTACCACTTGGAGTCCCATCCTTTGATGACGCCTACACGGAGACCGTGCGGATTAACTTTCTGTCCCATTGATCTGCCTCCTTACTCTTCGCGTTCTTTGAGAACGACGGTTATGTGCGAGGTGCGCTTGAGAATGCGCGCCGCGCTGCCCTTCGCTCTCGGTCTGATCCTCTTGAGGGTCGGGCCGGGGGTCACGAAGCACTCGGCTACGTAGAGCTTGGAGCGGTCCATGCCGTTGTTGTTCTCGGCGTTCGCGGCGGCGGATCTGACGAGCTTCTCAACGTCTCTGCAAACGAGCTTCGGCGTGTTGCTCAGGATCGCCAGCGCCTCTCTGAGGTCCTTATTTCTGATAAGGTCGAGGACAATTTTTACTTTTCTGGGAGATACTCTCAGGTATCTCAGATGCGCAATAGACTGCATAAAAATTCTCCCTTCCTTACTTCGTGTTGGAGGTCTTGCTGCCCGAGTGCGACCTGAAGGTACGCGTGGGGGCAAACTCTCCCAGCCGGTGACCGACCATATCCTCCGTCACGTACACCGGAACGTGCTTGCGTCCGTCGTGAACGGCGATCGTGTGGCCGACGAAATCCGGAAAGATGGTGGACGCTCTGCTCCAGGTCTTGAGAACGCGCTTCTCGCCGGCTTTGTTCATTTCAATGATCCTGTTGTAAAGACGCTGCTCTACAAACGGACCCTTTTTAATGCTTCTTCCCATAAGTCTCTTTCCTCCCTCGCATTACTTACCGTTGCGGCGCTTGACAATGAACTTGTCAGTGCGGTGGTTCTTCTTGCGGGTCTTGTATCCCAGCGCGGGCTTGCCCCAAGGAGTGACAGGGCCGGGACGGCCGATCGGGGACTTGCCTTCGCCGCCGCCGTGCGGGTGGTCGTTCGGGTTCATGACGGAACCGCGGACCGTCGGGCGAACGCCTCTGTGACGGGTGCGTCCGGCCTTACCGACGTTGACGTTCTCATGGTCGATGTTCGACGCCTGGCCGATGCTGGCGATGCAGCGGACGGAGATGAGGCGGACTTCGCCGGAGGGAAGTCTGACCTGGGCGTATTCGCCCTCCTTCGCCATAAGCTGCGCCATGGTGCCGGCGCTGCGGACGAGCTGGCCGCCCCTGCCGGGGTGAAGCTCGATGTTGTAGATGAAGGTACCGACCGGGATGGAGCTTATCGGCAGGGTGTTGCCGGGCTTGATATCCGCGGCCGCGCCGTTGACGATAACGTCGCCGACCTTCAGCTTGTGAGGCGCTATGATGTACGCCTTCTCGCCGTCTTCGTACTTCACCAGAGCGATGAAGGAGGAACGGTTGGGATCGTATTCAAGGGACTGCACCGTCGCGGGCATATCCTGCTTGGCGCGCTTGAAATCGATGATCCTGTACTTCTGTCTGTTGCCGCCGCCCTGATGGCGAACGGTGATCCTGCCGTAAGAGTTTCTGCCGGCGTGCTTTTTCTTGGGAGCCAACAGACTCTTCACGGGCTTGACCTTGGAAAGCTCGGTATAATCCGTGACGGTCATGCCTCTGCGGCCCGGAGTCGTCGGATTATAAGTTTTTATAGCCATAATTCAATCTCCTTAAACAAATTCTCCCGCTGTTTAGTGCGGATAATCGCTCACTTACATGAGGCCCTCGAAGAACTCGATGGGCTTGCTTTCCTTCGTGAGCTTGACGATCGCCTTTTTCCAGGCGGAGGTGTAACCGGACGTGTAGCCCTGTCTCCTCGGCTTGCCCTTCATGTTGATCGTGTGGACGTCGGCGACCTTGACGTTGAACAGCTCCTCGACCGCAGCGGCGATCTGGGCCTTGTTGGCGCGGGGCGCGACCTTGAAGGTGTAGCGCTTATAGGTAACGCCGTCCATGGAGTTTTCGGTGATGATGGGTCTGAGAATGATATCCTGAGCCGTCATTACGCATACACCTCCTGCAGCTTCTCGACAGCGTCCTTGGCGATGACCAGACTGTCGTATTTGATGAGGTCATAGGTGCTGATGTTGTTCAGCGGGATGACCTTGACGCCCTCGATGTTGCGGGCGCTGCGGTAGATGATATTGTCGGATTCCGCGGTGACGAGCAGCGCGTTGGCGACGTTCATCTCTTCCAGCATCTTGACGATGCTCTTGGTCTTTATCTCGTCGAGCTTCAGCTCGTCGATGACATAAACTTCCTCCTCGCCGGCTTTGACGGAGAGGGCGCTCTTGAGCGCGAGGCGTCTGGCCTTCTTGTTGATCTCGTAGCTGTAGTCCCTCGGCTTGGGAGCGAAGGCGATACCGCCGTGAGTCCACTGCGGAGCGCGGGTCGAGCCCTGTCTCGCTCTGCCGGTGCCCTTCTGGCGCCACGGCTTCTTGCCGCCGCCGCTTACTTCCGCGCGGGTCAGCGCGGACTGCGTGCCCTGACGGCAGTTGGCCAGGTGGTTCTTGACCGCCGCGTGCATGACCGCGGTGTTGGGCTCGATGCCGAAAATCGCGTCGTTGAGGTCGAAATCGCCGACCTTCTTGCCGCTGATGTTATAAAGTCCAGCTTTAGCCATTATTTGTTACCTCCCTTGACAGCCGCCGTAACGGTGACGATGCCGCCCTTGTTGCCGGGGACGGCGCCCTTGACCGCGATCACGTTGTTCTCGGCGTCAACCTTGACGATAATGAGGTTCTGAACGGTGATCTTCTCGTTGCCCATTCTGCCGGGCATACGGGTTCCCTTGAAGACGCGGGAAGGGTCGGAGTTCATACCCGTCGAACCGACGCTGCGGTGGACGGGGCCGGCGCCGTGGCTCATCGGGAGCCGATGCGCGCCGTAACGCTTGATGGTGCCCGCGGTGCCCTTTCCCTTGGAGACGCCGCTGATGTCAACCACGTCGCCCTCGGCGAAAACGTCCGCCTTGATGACGTCGCCGACGTTGTACTCTCCGTCGAGCTTGAACTCCCTGAGGAACTTCTTGGGGGCGGCGCCCGCCTTGGCGAAGTGTCCCTTTTCGGGCTTGTTGACTCTGTGCTCCGCGGCGTCCGCGAAGCCGAGCTGAAGCGCTTCATAACCGTCGGTCTCGACAGTCTTCTTCTGGATCACCGTGCAGGGACCCGCTTCGATAACGGTCACAGGAGTGACGTTGCCGTCTTCGTCGAAGATCTGAGTCATACCGAGTTTTCTGCCGATAATGGCCTTTGTCATAATTTTTTCCTCCTTTGGTTATTGGTTGGCGCCGGCTTACTTCATTAATATATATAAGCCGCCGTCAACTTGACCCTCCGCTCAGTTTCTGATCTCCATCTCGACGCCGGCGGGCAGCTCGAAGCTGGCAAGCGCCTCCATGGTCTTAGCGGACGGATTCAGTATGTCAATGAGGCGCTTGTGCGTTCTCATCTCGAACTGCTCTCTGGAATCCTTGTACTTGTGGACCGCGCGGAGTATCGTGACGATCTCCTTCTTGGTCGGAAGCGGGATGGGGCCGGAGACCTTCGCTCCGGTGCGCTCCGCGGCTTCGACGATCTTAGCGGCGGACGCGTCGATCAGCTGATGATCGTACGCCTTGAGTCTGATTCTGACTTTTTCCTTGTTTGCCATGTGTGTTTTTCCTCCTGCCGAAAATAGATTAGCCCCGGAAGCGCGTCTTTTTCTGACACGCCGCCGAGCGTTTCGCCCCTGCCCGTTAAATAACCGGCAGAGCCGCAGTTGCCGCAGTCACCGGAGCATAACGCATATTTTCGGGTTACCGAATACGTCACCGGGCACGGCCGTCCGATTTGCACGGACGTTGGCGTCGGGGGTGTCCCCTCCGCCGGAGCTCCGCGGAAATAACCCGTCTCTGGGACGGCAACCTCCCGCTTCATCGCTCCCGTAGGTCTGTTCATACTGCCCGCGGCGGCGTGCCGGAGTAACGACTTCCGTTCGCCTTTTTCCGCGCGCCCGCGCTCGCTGCGCAGGGTTCCGCAGTATGGGGTTTAACAAACCACGCTCGGCTATAATATCACAGCCGAGCGCGAAATGCAAGTGTTTTTTTGCTATTTTTGAAAAAATTTTTTTCGCGGTTATATTTAGTGGAAATACGCGGGCGCGGGCACAATATGTGGACGCGGCCGCGCGGCGTCATTCCGGGGAGCCGCGAACATCTGCCGCCGCAGGCGGCAATAACACTGAAGCACAGCGTCAATATCACTATCGCGAAGCGATAATATCACTGCGGCGAAGCCGCAATATCACTTGCCGCTTCCTCTTGCAGCCGGTCGGAAAAGGCGGGGGATCCTTCGGGCTTCGCCCTCAGGATGACACCTCATCCGTCACGGACGCTCTGCGGTACGAAGGCGGATCACTGCTCGCCGTTTTCTTCCTTATTATATATAACAGACTCCGCGGCGGCGGTTTCGTCCGATTCGGGTGAAGGTTCGAGCGGTTCGGCGGCGGTTTCGTCCGGCTCCTGCGGTTTCGATTCCGTCGGCACGTCCTTCTGCCCCTTCGGCTTCAGGTGCTTGTGCACGCGGCGGCCGAGCTTGTCCGCTTCCGCGGCTCCGGCGGCCTCCTCCGCTTTCGCGGCGGCAGCGGCTTCCGGATCGCGCAGGCCGATCAGCCACCACTTTATCTTGCGGTAGAGCGCGAGCGGGGTGGCGTTGATGCGCCAGAGCGCGAAGCCGACGCCGATTATGACCGCCAGCGTGATGATCAGCAGGGCGATCCTCTCCCTGCCGAGCACGAAGAGCACCGCGACCGCGCCGAGAATGACGCAGACGCCGTAGATGAACGCGACCGACTGCTTCTGCGAAAGCCCGAGGGCGAGCAGGCGGTGATGTATGTGCTTCTTATCCGCGTGGACGGGCGACTGCCCCTTCAGTATGCGGCGGACGGCGGAGAAGATTATCTCGAATATCGGCAGGCCGAGGATTATTATCGGCACGGCGACCGACACTACGGCGTACATCTTGAAAAGTCCGGCGACCGACGCGCACGCCAGCACATAGCCGATGAAGGACGCGCCCGTCTCGCCCATGAAGATGCTCGCCGGATTGAAGTTGAACGGCAGGAAGCCGATGCACGCGCCCGCGAGCGCCGCCGTCAATATCGCGGAGGGTGCGTCGTTGAGCAGCACCGCGATTATCAGCAGCGTCAGCGACGAGATGCTCGCCACTCCCGCGGCGAGACCGTCCAGCCCGTCGATGAGGTTGACGGCGTTTATCAGCAGGATTATCCAGCCCATCGTTATCGGCACGGAGAGCCAGCCGAGCGAGATATACTCCTTCGACGAGAAGAGCAGGATGTTATTCAGCACGTCGATGCGCACGCCCGACGCCACGGCGACGCCTGCGGCGGCGACCTGGAAGGCGAACTTCTTCATCGGGCGCAGGTCATATTTATCATCCAGTATGCCGCCGGTCACGAGCACCGCGCCGCCCGCCAGGAAGCCGAAATAGCTTTTGTCGAGGTAGGGGTAGAAGCACAGCGTCGCCGTCGCGAACGCGATGAATATGGCAAGGCCGCCCATTCGCGGAATGGGCCTGCGGTGCACCCTGCGGTCGTCGTTCGGGACGTCGATCGCGCCGATGAGTATCGCCAGCCGGCGCGCGAACGGCGACGCGAAAAAGCACATCACCGCCGCGATCGCGAACGCGGCGAGCACCCACCCGAAGGGCAGCGACGTAAATGTGACGTAGACGGTTGTGTTATCCATAAGCTCCCGATTGCGAACGCTTTGCGTTCGCAGTGATATTGTCTCGCCGAAGCGAGACAGTGAAATTGCTTCGCAGTGAAATTTATGCTTCGCATAAGTGAAATTGCTTCGCTTCGCTCGCAGTTAATGAGCAAATTGCCTGCGGCAATTTGAATTATTATTGCCTTTGGCAATTTCACTCCCTCAGTCGCCTTCGGCGACAGCTCCCTCGTCTGAGGGAGCTTCCCGGACTTTGAGTAAAAAGCGAGGGATTTTCGGATGATTTTCGGCGCGGAAGGACGAAGGCCAGGCTATCTGCCTGCCGAGGACGACAAGCCGCAAAGGGCCGAAAATCACCGCTTTTATCTTTGCAGCAGCCCGACTTTCTTATATACCTTGCGCAGCGTCTTGCCGGAAATATACAGCGCGGCTTCCGCGCCGTCGGCGCAGACCTTTTCCAGATACGCCTTATCATTCATCAGGCGGTCGTATTCGGCGCGGATGGGGTCCATGACGCAGGCGACGGCTTCGCCCACGGCGAGCTTGAAGTCGCCGTAGCCCCTGCCCTCGAACTCGCGCTCGACCTGCTCCGGCGTTTTGCCGGTGGCGGCGCAGTAGATGTCGATGAGGTTGTTTATGCCTTCCTTGCCCTCTCCCCTGCGCACTTCGGCGCCGGAATCGGTGACGGCGCGCTTGAACTTGCGGATGACGGTATCTTTGTCGTCAAGCATCGAAACGTAGCCGTTCGGGTTGGGGTCGGACTTCGACATCTTCTTGGCGGGGTCCTGCAAGCTCATGACGCGCGCGCCCTGCTTCGGCATATACGGCTCCGGCACGGTGAAGACGCCGGGGAAGCTGCCGTTGAAGCGGACGGCGATGTTCCGCGCGAGCTCCAGGTGCTGCTTCTGGTCGTTGCCGATCGGCACGACGTCGGCGTTGTAAAGCAGTATGTCGGACGCCATCAGCACCGGGTAGTCGAAAAGTCCGGCGTTGACGTTGTCGGCGTGGCTCTGGGACTTATCCTTGAACTGCGTCATGCGCGAAAGCTCGCCGAAGGGCGTCCAGCAGTTGAGTATCCACGTAAGCTCCGCGTGGGTGTGGACGTGGCTCTGCACGAAAAGCAGACTGCGCGAGGGGTCGATGCCGCAGGCGATCGCCAGCGATATCGCGGAAAGGGTGCGCTTGCGCAGCTCCGCGGGCTCCTGCCGCACGGTCAGCGCGTGCAGGTCGGCGATGGCGTAGATGCAGTCGAACTCCTCCTGCAGCGCCGCCCAGTTTTTGAGCGCGCCGAAGTAGTTGCCGATGGTCGGCGTGCCGCTCGGCTGTATCGCGCTGAAGCTTATCTTCTTTCTCGTATTCTCTTCCATATTATATATACCTCTCTTCCCGCCTGTCCGCCGGAGCGGACGGCGCGGAGTCAGTCTCTTTCGGCCGCTTTGTAGTAGCAGGCCTTTTCGATATACATCATCTCGTCCGACTCGCGCAGCAT